>CAYMMC010000075.1:0-9693 GCA_964391125.1 uncultured Akkermansia sp. | reverse complement strand
CGCCTTCCGCGCGGGCGTCGACTGGCTGCGCGAGCGCTACGCGCTCGTCCACCGTCCTGACATTTTCGCCAAGACCGGCTATCTCGCCGGCGACGACGCCCGCCGCCTCGGCGAACTGCGCGACGCCCTCGCCGACCCCGCCGTCGACGCCATCGTCTGCGCCCGGGGAGGCTTCGGCGCCACCCGCATCCTTCCCGGGATCGATCCCGGACTCGTTCGCGAGGCGAACAAGACGCTGGTCGGCTTCAGCGACATCACCGCGCTGCACGCCCTCTGGGCCCGCGTCGGCGTCCGCTCCGTCCACGCCCCCATGGTCGCCTCCATCGGGCGCGCTTCGGCGCCTCTGCGGGAACGCTGGATCGACACCTTGGAGCATCCGGACAGG
The DNA here is from genome assembly GCA_964391125.1 of uncultured Akkermansia sp. GTDB lineage: Bacteria > Verrucomicrobiota > Verrucomicrobiia > Verrucomicrobiales > DEV007 > Arctic95D-9. The sequence goes on along the minus strand of CAYMMC010000075.1, from coordinate 9,308 downwards.
GCCCGCCGCTGGGAGCTGTCCGCCATCGTCGGCGGCGAAGCGACGGGCCTACTCGCCGGCGGCAACCTCACCGTCCTCGCCGCCCTCCTCGGCACCCCCCACCAGCCCGACCTCGCCGGACGCATCCTCTTCGTCGAGGACGTCGGGGAGCGCCCCTACCGGACCGACCGCGTCCTCACCTCGATGAGGCAGGCGGGGCTCTTCGACGGCCTCGCCGGTCTCGTCGTCGGCGCCTTCACCGAGGGCGACCCCGGGCCCGACGGCGTCTCGGTCGAGGAAGTCCTCGCCGAGCATTTCGGCAGGGCCCCCTTTCCCGTGCTGACCGGCTTTCCCGCCGGGCACGTCGAGGAAAACGAGCCGATTCCCTTCGGCGCGGAGGCCCGCATCGCCGGCGGCCGCCTCGACATTCCGGGCCCGGACCCCGACCGCCTCACTTGAATCGCAGGCGGCGCAGGAGCTCTTCCTTCCCGCATGCGTGCGCAAGCCCAAGCCCTTGGACTCGTCCGTGCGCTTCCTGAGCGAACTGAAGGAGGGGCTGGCGAGATTTGCCCTGGAACTCCATGGCGAAAAGACCCATCTCGTTCCATTCGGACGCTTCGCGGGCGAACGTCGACGCAGGAAAGGGCAGGGTCAGCTGGAGCAAGATGCGGCTCGGCCTGAGCCGCTGGTTGCCTCGCCCCCTGATCTGCCATCCCTATCCCGAACAACGCTTCCATGATCGCCATCACTCAAGGCAGGAGCCCGGTGCGGTAGTTCCGCTCGCCGGGATCTGTGCGGGGGGGCTCGGGGCAACCCAAGTCCCTACCGCAACCGCAGGATCGGGCCGGCGCTCGGCTGCCGCCTGCACGGGGTCGGGCGCTTGCCTTGTTCAGAGGCTCTTGATGTAGAGGACGAGGGACTGGACCTGCGATTCCGTGAGGATGCCTTCGTAGATGGGCATCCCATACTCCACGCCCTTGAACTCCTTCGAGACCTTGGCGCCGGGGTGGACGATGGACTCGTGCAAATAGGCCTCGTCCACCTTCGCCTCGCTATCGTCGAGGAGGACGCGCACCTGGCCGTAGAGCCCCTTCCAGGTCGGGCCGATTTTGCCGGAGCGACCGCTGCCATCGATGCTATGGCAGGCGAGGCAGCCCATCATTTCGGAGAGCTTCTTGCCCTCCTCCGCCGTCGGCGCCACTTGGGAAAGCCCCTTCGCCTCGCGCGGGGCCAGATCGACCTCCACCTTGCCGAAGCCCTCCCCGACCGGGTCGAAGGCCGCCAGCTCGAAGGGCGTGAAATATACGTTCTCGTTGAGCTCGGCGCCGTTGGCGGCCCTGATCGCCCACCCCACGCGCATCTGCATCACGGGCCGCATGTCGGGCAAGCCGAGAAAGAGAGCGCGGCGGTCCGAAGACAGGTAAACGCTGCTCGGCGCCATCCAATCGCTGCCGGGCGACCCGTCCAGCTTGAGATGGGGCGAGCCGTAGCCGGGCGTGCGCTTGTAGTTCCACCGCTCCACGCTGTAGGCCGAGAGGTCCGTCGCCGAAGATTCGTCGAGGGGCGAATCGAAGCGCAGGAGGACCCCCTCCCCCATCGGCGTGCATTCGACGAGATTCGCTCCCGCCTGACCGGTGAAGCGGTAGCGGGAAAAGCCGCTGATGTCGCGCGCCGTCGTGGCGAAGGTCTGGAAGCCCGTCGCATACAGCTGGCCATCGGCCGGGTTCATCGACGCGTTCAGGGGAGGGTAGGGAAGGTCGCGAGAGAGGGAGATCACCGCGCCCTGGGGCTTTTCGAAGCGCTTGCTGAAGAGGACGTGGAACAGCTCGGGACGGTTGAAGCCGACCAGGATGCAGGAACCGGCGAGCGGGCCGAAGCGCTCGTCGTGCGCCCAAACCTGCGTGATCGCGCTGGGATTGACCGGATGGGGAATCCAAGTCAGGGGGTCCGCGATGGGGGCGGGATACTGCTCCTTGGGCTGGCTGCCCGCGAGGAAACCGTGATACTGGTTGCCGCGCATGATGTAGAGAGGCGTCGCAGGGATGTAGTTCCCCTGCTGATCGCTGGCGGTGACCAGCCCCGTCTTCCCGTCGACCCCGACGAAGGGCTGGCGGAACCCCCAGCCCAGCGATTCGAAGGTCCTGCCGTCCGGGGAGACGCGCAGCACCCTGCCGTCGTCCTTGCCGAGCGTCGGCCCGCGCTGGCCTCCTTTGCTGATGACGAAGGATCCATCGGGGGCCAGCTCCATGGAATTGGCATACTCGCGAGTCTCCGCCGTCTGGGCAAAGCGATTCGAAACCATCTCGTGCCCGTCGGCGACGCCGTCGCCATCGTGGTCGAGCAAGCGCCAGATGCCATTGCGGTCGAACACGAAGAGACCTTCGCTCAGCCCCTCCTGTTTGCGGTGGACGATGCTCATGGGCTCCTGGAATCCGGAGGTGAACCGCCGCCAGCGCACGTCCTGGAGATCGCCATCCAAGCCGGACACCAGCCAGACGTCGCCATCGAAGGAGACGGCCGCGGCATCCCCCTGGTCGTTGAGGAAGGCGATGTCGGCCAGGCGGACGTTCCTCCGCCAGGGGTTGTCCAGCGGCAGGGGGATTTGATCCATCACATACGGCTTCCTTTCCCGCGACAGCACGGCCGACGTGCTCACCGTCTCCGTCCAAGGAACGGACCGCTCCGCCTCCACCGCCTCGCGGGCTTCCCACCCCAGTCGATAGACGACCTCCACGGCGACCGATTCCCCAGCGGGGGGGAAGACGACATGATGCACCCCCCGATGCTCCTGGCTCCGTAATTCCCGTCCATCGGAAGTCGCGATCCGGACGGGGGCCGGCGAGCCTTCGACCGCCGCGGAGAGCGCCACCGCCAGAGGCCGTTCGTGCGCCGCCAGCTCGAAGCAGCGAAGGAACACCGTCCGCCCCCCGTGCTCGGAGAGCCGGAACGATTCGACCACGCGGGTTCCCTCCACTTCGTAGGAAAGCGTGACTTTCCCGTGCCCCGCGAAGTTCACCGAGCGCAGGCCCGTTTCCACGCCGGGGAGAGGCCCCTTGCCCACCTCGCCTTCCGTGGGGGCGGGGGTCCGGGGATCCACGAACACCGGCTGGTCCTCTCCGGGGAGGAGGACTTTCCAGCCTTCGTGGATCCCGCTGGCAAGCAGGGGCTTACCGATGGGTTTGGGCACCTGGCGCTGCCCTTCGTGAACGATGACCTTGGCGTTGACGTAGGAGATCGTGGCCATGGACTCCGCCGTCAGCGGCGCTCCGCCGGGCTCTCCCTGCCAGACCAGGGCCACCCGCAGCAAGTCCGTATCCCACGCCACCCACAGATCCTGCCCGAGAGGCAGCACCAGGGCCCGGGGGGTCATGTTGCGGTCGGGGAAGCCTCCGCCCACCTGCCGGGCGTCCACGGCCGACGAGAAGAAGGGGAAGTCCGGCTCCACCCACGAGCCCCACTCTCTCCGGACCTCGGCCGTGTAGTAGAGGGAGAGGTCGTCTCCGCCGCCGGCAGGCGGCAGCGCCTTTGGAGCATCCTGGGCAGAGGCGCCGCCGCCCCACGGAAGCGCCGCCAGGACCGCAGTGAGGAGATACGTCAGGAAAGTGGGAAATCGCGAGGACATGGTTGCTGGGAGGCTGCCGGACAGACCGGATTTTAGGAGGCTCCCCGTAAGAGCCGGGGGCTTCCCTGCTGGAGAGCGAGCGGGAGGACGGGAAGGGAAACATCCATAGACCAACGCATTCTCACCACCCCGCCCCCTTCGTCTCCGTCCGGATGCGGCAGAGGTAGGTGTCGGCGGTGAGGTAGAGGGTGCCGCCGTCGTCGCCCCAGGCGCAGTTGGAGGTGCGCTCGCCCGTCGAGAGGCGGCCGAGCAGCTTGCCCTCGGGGGAGAGGACGCGGACGCCGCCCGGCCCCGTGGCCCAGAGGTTGCCCCGGGCGTCGACCTTGAGGCCGTCGGGCAGGCCGGGGAGGCCCTGCTTGAAGGCGGCGGTGGCGTCGTGGAGGACGCGGCCCTCGCCGAGGGCGCCGTCCTCCTTCACCGGAAAGGCCATCACGACCGCCGCCTCGGGGTCGGACTGGGCCACGTAGAGAGTGCCGAAGTCGGGAGAGAAGGCGATGCCGTTGGGACGGGGCAGTTCGTCGGTCAGCAGGGTCAGCGTCCCGTCCGGGTCGAGCCGGTAGACGCCGCAGAAGTCCAGCTCGCGCATGGGATCCTCCCAGCGCTTCGGCAGGCCGTAGGGCGGATCGGTGAAGTAGAGGGTCTCGCCGTCGGGGCCGAGGCAGAGGTCGTTCGGACTGTTGAGGCGTTTGCCGCGGTAGTGGTCGACGAGGGTGCGCTTGCCCCCGCCCGCCGTCAGCACGGAGAGGCGCCGGTCGCCGTGCTCGCAGGAGACGAGCCGCCCTTTCCCGTCGAGGAGGAGGCCGTTGCTGCCGGGCTCGGCGCCGTAGTCGGCCACGCCGGTGTAGCCGGCCGGCTGCAGCCAGGTCCTCGCTCCGACGCCCTCGTCCCAGCGGACGACGCGGTTGTTCGGAATGTCGGAGAAGAGGAGGTGGCCGCCCTTGGGATGCCCTTCCTCCCTCACCCACACCGGACCCTCCGTCCAGGCGAAGCCGGACGAAAGCACCTCGATCGCCGCGTCCGGGGCGAGGAGCTCGTCGAGGGCGGGATCGAGCCGGATCACTTCCCCGATGAGGGGGAAATTGGTCGAGTCCTGGGCGGCGGGGACGGCGGGGAGCAGGCCCGACGCGAGCGCGGCGAGGACCGGGAGGGGTGCGAGGTTCAGTTTGCGGATCATTGGGAAAGGTTGATGATATGGAATTTCCGGTTTCAAATAGAGCATTGCAGACCCATGGACGAAAAAGCAAGCCATAAGGAACGCGGGGGGGAGGCCGATTGGAGGACCGGCGTTCCCGACCTCCCGCCGGGCGAGGAGCTTGCTCTCGAGCCCGTGGGGGACGACGAGATCGATCCCCTGCCGAAATGGTGGGACGAATCCCCCGCCGCCGAGGAGGACAAGACGGCCAACCGCCGTCTCGAGGAGACCGGCGAATCCGAGCCACCTCGTCGGGAGCGCCGAGGCCGCGCGGATTCCGAAGGACCGGAGGAGGCCGACCCCATCGCGGAGGAACTGGAGGAGATCCCGGCGGAGGCCGCCCCCGATCCGCTCGAGGCGATGGCGGAGAGCGCCGAAGCGGAGCCGGCGACCGATCCGGGACCGCTCGGCCTGCCCGAGATCGACCTCGGCACGATCAAGGTGAAGCATCAGCGCAAATCCGACGAGGGAGAATTCGAGGCGCTGTTCGGCGAAGGCGACCGGGAGGGCGAAGAGGAGGATGCCGCTCCAGCCGGCACCGCGGAGGAAGCGGCGGAGCCGTCCCCCGAGGCGACGCAGGACGCTCCGCCCTCCGACGGGGAAGCAGCCCGCGACCCCGGCCCGCCGTCGCTGCCGGCCGACTTGGGATTCGAGATCAAGCCGCCCCTGATTCCGGGGGTGGACGAGAGCGTCAGGCCCAAGGCGCCCGCCAAGGCCGAGGCGCCCCCCGCCGCGGAGCCGGCGCGGAGGCCAGAGCCCCCCACTCCGTCCGAATCCGCCGCGGCCGAGGAGGGGGCCGTGGAGGAAACGACGGGAGAGGAGCTGGCTCCGCTCCCGGAGGACGACGAACGACCCGAGGCGCCTGCGCCGGAAGGAGGATCCGAATCCGAATCCGCATCCGAACCTTCGCCGGAACCGGCTGCCGCGGCGGCGGAGCCGGGGGAAGCGCCGGGAAGCAGCGAGGACGCCGCGGCGGAATCCGAATCCGTCGCCCCCCTTCCCTCCGAATCCGCTCCGGCTCCGGTGCCGACGGTGATCGGCGACCCGCTGCCGGCCAAGGCCGAGTCCGGCCCGGCGCCCGCCAAGCGGAAGGCTGGCTGCTGGACGATCTTCGCGACCGTCTTCTTCGTCGCTGCGATGCTCGTGCTCGTCCTGCTCGTCGGCGCCGCCTTCTTCGCGTGGTCGCGCGTGGGCCGCTTCGAGGAGGAGGTCAAGGCGCTTGCCGAAACGAAGCTGAAGGAGCGCGGCATCCACCTCGACTACGGCGCGTGGCGCTACGAGTTCCCCCGCGGCCTCGTCGTCGACGAAGTGACGCTCTACGAGGACGAGGCCAGGGCCCGCCCGGTCGCGAAGGCCTCCGCCTTCGGCGTCAACGTCGATTTCCTCTCCCTGGCGAAGAACCCGGGCGAATTCGGAGCGGTCGAGATCTCCCTGGGCGAGTCGCAGGTCACCCTCTACGAGAAGGGCGAAGTCCTGCTCGAAATCGGGGACGTCGATGCCGAGATCCTCGCCGACGCCTCCTCCGTCGTGGTGGAGCGTTTCGCCGGAACGGTCGGCAGCCTGCAGTTGCGGCTCGACGGCGGCGTGCTTCTGGCCGACCAATCCGAGGCCTCGGGGGGAGCCGCCGAGGGCGCGGTCGGCGAGGGGGCGAAGCGGTCCGCCCTGGCGAACCTCGACCTTTCGAAGCTCCACCCGATCCTGCCCTGGCTCGACTTCGAGAAGGGCGAGGAGGGCAAGGCGCTGCTCGCCGCCTCCTTCCTCGCCGAAGCGGACGGGGGCGCCGCCCCCTCCATCGAGGGCAGCTTCGAGGGCGCCGGCATCCAATGGCGCGGGCTCGAATTCGCCAGGCTCTTCGCCAGCTTCCGCTCCAATCCGACGACGGGCGAGCTCCACATCCCCAGCCTCCAGGCCGACTGCGGCGGGGGCAGCGCCGCCGCCGCGCTCGTCGTCGACACGGCCGGGCGCGTCGTCCGGATCGAGCGGCTCCAATCCACTGCCGATCCCGTCGCGATGCTTTCCGCCTACGACCCGGCCTGGGCGGAGACCTTCCGATCGCTGCGGCTCGTCGACGCCCCCTCGATCCAGCTGACGGGGACGGTTCCCTTCGACGAGCCCGCCAACGCCGCCCTCGAGATCGTCTATTCGCACCGGCACGGGCTCGTGCATCTCCAAGGCGAGCGCGAACTGCCCCTCTCCGACCTGCGCGGACGCCTCCGCTACGGGCGCGGCATCCTCGAAACCAACGACGTCGCCCTGCGGCTCTTCGGCGGCGAGGCCACCGTCAACGGCGCCCTCGACCTCCAGCGAGAGGGGCGGCCCTTCAACGGACTCGTCGAGATCTCCGGCGTGTCGCTGGAGGAGGCGGCGGACTGGTTCGGCGACGACGGGCGAGGGCTCGCCGGGCGCCTGGACCTCACCTTCCGCGGCACCGGCAGCGGCGGCATCGCCAACTTCAACGGAGGCGGCAACCTGCGCATCGAGGAGGCCGCCCTGCCCAACTTCCCCGTGCTCGGACCAGTCCAGGGCCTGCTCGGGAAGGTCGTGCCCGCCTTCGGCGCCAAGCCCTCGGGGACCGTCTCGGGGGCCTACATTCTCGAATCCGGCGTGCTCGTCACCAGCGACCTCGCCGTGCGCAACGACGGCGCCCGCGTCGCCGTGAACGGCAGCCTCAACCTCGCCTCGAAGCAGACCCACTTCACCGCCACCGCCTCGCTGGAGCCGGCCCTCGCCGCCGCCACGGGTCTGAAGGACAAGGCCGTCGTCGTCGAGGGGGCGGGCCCCTGGCGCGAACCCGATCTGAAGATCCGCGAATTCCCCGTCGAGTTCGCCGCCGCCGGGCTTGGCGAAGTGCTCGGGACCACCCCCGAATCGCTCGGAGGCCTGAAGGATCTGCTCGGCTCGGAGGATCCCGCCGCCGCCCTCACCGGCAGCCTCGAGGAGGCGACCGGACTGAAGCTCGATCCCGCCGTGACCGATCTCCTCCGCGGAATCCTCGGCGGAGGCGAAGCCCGCCCCGAGCCGGAGCCCGAACGCCCCATCCTGCGCGCCATCCCGCAGGAGAACTGAACGCCTCCTGCCTCCCCCTTCCTCGGTTCCGAGCCAGAGCAGGGGGAGGAGGAGCGTCAGGCAGCCGTCGCCCGCACCTTCTTTAATTCTTTACTCCCCCGCTCCTTCCCTCCTATCCTTCCCACCATGTCCACGTCCGCCCCCAAGCCCGCCGTCCCCCTGCTCAGCGTCATGATGTTCCTCCAGTTCTTCGTCTGGGGGGTCTGGTTTGCCACGCTCGGACAGGCCCTGGGGTCGAACGGCCTCGCCGACTCCATCGGCGGCGCCTACGGAACCGCCCCGCTCGGCGCGATCTTCGCCCCGCTCTTCCTCGGCATCGTCGCGGACCGCTTCTTCCCCTCCCAGATCGTCATGGGGGTGCTCTTCCTCGTCGGCGGCGTCCTCCTCTACCTCGCCACCGGCGCGGCCGAGGCCGGGAACGGCAAGCTGATGGTCTCCTACTGCCTCGGCCACATGCTCTGCTACATGCCGACCCTGGGGCTGGGCAACACCATCGCCTTCTCCCACCTCGACCGGCTCCAGTTCCCCAAGGTCCGGGTCTGGGGCACGATCGGCTGGATCGTCGCGGGGCTCGCCGTCGGCTTCCTCGGCTGGAGCTCCAGCCTGAAGATCTTCCAGCTCGGCGCCGCCAGCTCCATCCTGCTGGGCGTCTACTCCTTCTTCCTTCCCCACACCCCGGCCCCGGCCAAGGGGCAGAAGATCGACCTGCGCGCCCTGCTCATGGTCGACGCCCTCAAGCTGCTGGCCAAGCCGGGCTTCCTCGTCTTCATCCTCTGCTCCGGCCTCATCTGCATCCCCCTGGCCTACTACTACGGCCTCACCTCGAACTACCTCACCAACGCCGGATTCGAGCAGGCCGCCTCGTCCATGACCATCGGGCAGATGTCCGAGATCGTCTTCATGCTGCTGATCCCTTTCTTCTTCCGCCGTCTCGGGGTGAAGTGGATGATCCTCGTCGGGATGGGGGCCTGGGTGCTGCGCTACCTGCTCTTCGCCTTCGGCGCGCCCGACCAGGTGGCCTGGATGCTCTTCCTCGGCATCGCCCTGCACGGGATCTGCTACGACTTCTTCTTCGTGACCGGCTTCATGTACACCGACAAGGTCGCCTCGAAGGAGATCCGCGGACAGGCCCAGAGCCTCCTCGTCTTCGTGACGCAGGGGATCGGGATGTATTTCGGATACGGCATTGCCCTTGGCTATCCAACGATGGAAAAGGATGTTTCCGAAGGGAAACCGTGGTCCGATGTGATCAATATAGTGTGCTCCCCCTTCATCGACGCTTATAACGCAGTAGCCGAAAAACTATTTAAAGGCGAATTCTCGAAGGTGACTAGCTACGCGGAACTTGATTCAGTAATTCAATCGTCAAAACCGGAAGTGACGCTGACGTTTTTTCAAAGCCTCGCCAAGATGTTCTCCGTCAAAATGCCCGACAGCGTCGACGCGAAT
>CAYMMC010000074.1:6259-9768 GCA_964391125.1 uncultured Akkermansia sp. | reverse complement strand
TTCGGCTACGGCGGGGTCGTGTTCGGCTCCTCCTGGGACAACACCGGCGCCTTCGACCTCGGTCCGGGCTGGCAGAACCACTGCCCCAGCGCAGCGCTCGCCGATCCCGCCTTCGATCCCCTCAACATCCCGATGAACTGGGACACCGAGAACGGCTGGAGCGCCGGCGGCGGGATCGGGAGATACTCCAACCTGTTCGGCGGGAGCCGTTTCGAGCTGGAGGGAACCTACCTCAGCAACGAAGTGAACCGCCTCAGCTACGCGGGCTTCGAACTGCCCGCGAACTTCGACATCAAGACCAAGGCCCTGATGGTGAACTACCTCAAGGAAGTCCCCTTCGGCGCCGCGACCGCCTATTTCGGCGGCGGCATCGGCTGGGGCTGGACCACGATGGACGGCGACATCGACACGATCCAGTATGGCTCGACCGACGACGGCTTCGCCTGGCAGCTCATCTTCGGCATCGACATCCCCGTGACCGAGCGCCTCGCCCTCTTCACCCAATACCGCTACCTCGTCCTCGACGACTGCTCCTTCACCACGGACTTCGGCGACTTCACCAACACCACGGACGACAATCCCTCGAGCCATTCGCTCCTGGTCGGCGCCCGTGTCTCCTTCTAGGGCGAAGGTCCGAATCCCCTGTTTCCAGGCAAGCCCTGCCTGCGGCGCCCCGTCCGCAGGCAGGGCTTTGCGTTTGACGCGCGGCGGAGCTGCCCTGGCCGCGAGGCGGGCGGCCTCGGGATCAATCGCTCTCCGGGCGGGCCGCTGAGGCTGCCCTCGGATCGCGCGACGGGGCGCCGAACGGAGAGGCTGGCGGGAAAACGTCCGCCGCTTCAAGAAGGACGGGTCACCAGGTCTTGACGTTGTCCTTCGAGGTCGACTCCTCGCGGTCCTTTCCGCTGCTCCAGACGAGGATGGATTCGGGAAGGACGTCGGAAGCGTTGCTGCTCCGGTCCCACGAGGGTCTCTCGGTGCGGTTGTTGTAGTCGAGGTCCATCCGCACGTAGTAGTATTCGCCCCAGGGGTCCCAGAGCTCGCCGCCGCCGTCGGACTCGAGGGTGACCCCCTTGCGATACTGCCCGCTGCCCATCGGCCGCGCCGCCTTGTCGGTGTAGAAGGCGATGCCGCGGGGGTTGAGGGCCTTGTTCCCGGTCTTCTGGCTGTCGGCGCCGAGGAGGACGTCCATGAGCTCCCGGTCGGTGCGGAGGGGCGAGGATTCGGTGGTGTTCTGCGAATCGACCGGATACTTGCGGTATTCCGTGAAATAGGCCGAAATGGCGTTCTTGACGTTGTAGCAGGTGTTCTCGGCGTGGGCGCGCTCCGCCCTTGCGAGGATCCCGGTCGCGGCGGGGTAGGTCAGCCCCGCGAGGATGCCGATGATGGCGATGACGACGAGCAGCTCGATCAGGGTGAAGCCGCGGGCGCGGGAGATAGCAGGTGACATTTTCATGTTCGGGGGCAATGTGGAGGATGGAGGAGGCCGGTCGGCGGCTTGCGTTCTTTCGTCCACGCGTCCGACGGTTGCGACCATGTAAGCACAAGCGGACCCGCCAAGTCCATCTTTTTCGTCCTTTCCCGACCCTTCTTTTGAAGAATCCCTTCATTCCCCGCCTCCGGGAGCTGCTCTCCGGGGCGGACTACGAGCCGCTCAACAAATCCGAGCTGGCAAGGGCTCTCCGCGTCCGTTCGAACCAGCGCAGCGCCTTCCGCGACGCGCTCGCCGAACTGGAGCGCATCGGCGAGGTCGAATGCGGCCGGAAATCCCGCTACCGCCCCGTCCCGAGAGGCGCCAGGGCGAAGGTGCCCTCGCTGGTGGGGACGATCCAGTTCTCCCGCGACCGCAAGCGGCAGAGCGCCCTCTTCGTCCCCGACGATCCCGCCGCCGTGCCCGGAAGCCGCGCCGGAGGCCGGCCGAAGCTCTTCGTGCCCGGCCGCCTCGCCGGAACCGCCCTCGACGGCGACCGGGTCGAGGTCCATCTCGTCGCCCCCGAAGCGCCGCAGTGGCAGCGTTTCGCGAAGCGGCACCGGGGGGCCGTGCCCCGCAGCGCCGGCGGCTTCGGGGCGAGGGGCGGGCGCGCCCTCCCGGCTGACGCCGAGCCCCACGCCAAGGTCGTCCGCGTCCTGGAACGGTCCCGCACCCGCATCGTGGGCCGCTTCTACAGCAAGGGGAACCGAGCCACTCTCGTGCCCGAGGACGGACGGCTCCCCACCTCCTTCCGTCTCGTCTCCGTCCTCCCCGAGGCGGCGCCGGGCGACATCGCCGTGGCCGAGTTCGTCGGCTGGGACAGCCCCCGGAACCTCCCCGAGGCGAGGATGATCGAGGTGCTGGGACGCGAGGGCGATCCCGGCGTGGACATTCTTTCCATCCTCCACCGCTACGGGCTGCCCCTCGAGTTCCCCGACGCCGTGCGGCGCGAGGCCGAGGCCATCCCCGAGACGATCCCGCCCGAGGAGATCGCCCGCCGCGAGGACTGGCGCGAGCGCGAGGTCTTCACCATCGATCCAGAGGACGCGAAGGACTTCGACGACGCCATCTGCGTGACCGAACATGCCGACGGCGCCTGGGAGCTCGCCGTCCACATCGCCGACGTCTCGCATTACGTGAAGCCCGGCACCGCCCTCGACGACGAAGCGCGGAAGCGGGGCAACAGCGTCTACCTCGCCGACCGGGTCCTGCCCATGCTGCCGGAGCCGCTCAGCAACGGCGTCTGCAGCCTCAAGCCCGGCGTGGAGCGGCTCACCCACGCCGCCGTCCTCGGGTTCGACGCGGCGGGAAAGCGGGTCTCCTCGCGCTTCGTCTCCGCCGTGATCCGCAGCCATCGGCGCTACACCTACGAGGAGGCCTGCGCCCTGATGCGGCTCGACGACGGCGCCGTCGGGGAGATCCCCGACGAAAAGGAGCGCGCCCTCGCCCGCCATCTCCATCGCGCCTGGCAGCTCGCCGCGAAGCTGCGCGAACGGCGCTTCGCCGGCGGCGCCCTCGACCTGGAGTTCGCCGAGGTGCGCGTCGTCCTCGACGAGAACGGCCGGGCCGTCGGGGTGAAGCGCAGCGAATACGACGAGAGCCACCAGCTCGTCGAGGAGTTCATGCTCGCGGCGAACGAGGCCGTCGCCCTCGAGACGAGGCAGGCGCCGGCCCCGTCGATCTACCGCATCCACGAGGATCCCGACCCCGGCAAGCTGGAGGAGTTCGCCGAGCAGGCCCGGGCCTTCGGCCATCGCGTCGGGGACCTCGTCGCCAACCGGGACGACTTGCAGAAGCTGCTGCGCGACCTCCGCGGCAGGCTGGAGGAGCACAGCCTGAAGATCGCCTTGCTCAAGAGCCTGCGCCGCGCCGCCTATTCGCCCGAGCCCGTCGGGCACTACGGCCTCGCCAAGGGCGACTACACCCATTTCACCAGTCCGATCCGCCGCTACGCCGATCTCGTCGTCCACCGGGCGCTGCGCCGCCTGCTCGCGCGGCGCCAGGCCCCGACCGCCCCGGCGAAGGCCGACCCCGTCCCGAC
>CAYMMC010000074.1:0-6249 GCA_964391125.1 uncultured Akkermansia sp. | reverse complement strand
GAGATGGGCCGCCTCGCCGAGCACCTTTCGCGCACCGAGCGCGTCGCCGCCGACGCCGAGGCCGACACGCAGCGGTTGAAGCTGATCGAATATCTCGAAGGATTGGCGAACCAGGACGAGGAGACCGTCTTCGACGCCACCGTCTACGAGGTGAAGCCCATCGGCGCCCTCGTCGAGCTCGACGGGCTCTTCGTGAAAGGGATGATCCGGAAGGACGCCCTGCCGCCGTGGCAGGAGTATTTCTTCGACCGGGGCCGGGAGGAGTTCCGCAGCTGCGGCGACGCCCCCGGCATCGGGGTGGGGCGGCGGCTGAAAGTCAGGCTCCACCGCGTCGACCGCGACCGCGGCTTCATCGACTTCGCCCCCGCGACGGAAGGCGGTTGGAAGCGAAGGAAGTCCCGCCGGGAGCGGGAGGCGGGCTAGGCCGAATGGCACTGGATCAAGCCCGGTCCTCGGGACTTTCGGCGGGCCGGGATATTTGGCATTCCCAACAAACGGAGCGCGGAGAACCCGGGCTCGGACGATGGATGGAGACGGCGCGGATGCCCGGCAAGCGGTCTCTTTGCGGGGAGAGGGCGTTTCCAAAGGGGAACGGACCGAAAAGCCCTTTCCAGACCATGCCCCACAGATAGAGTGCGGCATGTCCGAAGATTTCCCCGACCACGCCTCCGAATCCCCCGCCGACAAGCCCGCCGCCTTTCTCACCTTCGAGGAGGCGAGGGTTCTCGGCTGCCTCCTGGAAAAGGAGGCGACCGTGCCCGACCAGTATCCCCTGACCTTCAACAGCCTCCACGCCGCCTGCAACCAGTCGAGCAACCGAGAGCCGGTCGTCGACTTCGGCACCGACACGGTCGAGGAGGCAATGGAGGGCCTGCGCTACAAGAAGCTCTCCATCCTCGTGCATCAGGCCGGGGCGCGCGTGCCGAAGTGCAAGCACACCATCGAGAACAAATACCCCTATCTCACCAAGGGCCAGCAGGCGCTGCTCTGCGTGCTGCTGCTGCGCGGCCCCCAGACGGTGGGCGAGCTGCGCCAGCGCACCGAGCGGATGCACCCCTTCGCCGATCTGGAGCGGGTGCAGCGCGTCCTGGACGAGATGGCCGACCACAAGCCCGATCCGATCGTGAGGCTGATTCCCGCCGGCGGCGGCCGCCGCGTCGCGACCTACATGCACACCCTCTGCGGCGACGAGCCTCCCGCTCCGACGGACGCCGCCGAAGCCGTCCGCAGCAAGGAGGCGCCGGCGACGAGCTGGCGCTCCGAGATGGAGGAGGAGATCGCCTCGCTGAAGGCGGAAACCGCCGCCCTCCGCGCCGAGATCGAGTCGATCAAGGCGGACTTGGGGCTCGGCCAGAGCTAGGCCGAGGGAACGCGGGCGCTTGAGGTTCGCTCACTTCCGCTTCCTGAACAGCTTCTTCAGCAGCGGCGTCTCGGTCTCCCCGGGGTTGGAGCGGGCGGCGGGGTCGGGCTGGGCCTGCGGCAGCTCCAGGCTGCGCGTCTGGTCCCAGCCGCCGCCGAGCGCCTTGACCAGGGCGACCGCCGCCGCCATGCGCCGCCCCGCGACGCGGGCGACGGCGCGCTCGGTGTCCAGGGCGGTGCGGTTGGCGGTGATGAAGTCGAGGTAGGGGCTGGTCCCCGCCTCGTATTGGGTCCGGGCGAGGCGGGCCGCCTTCGTCGCGCTCCCGCTGGCGCGGCCGAGGGCCTCGGACTCCTTCGCGAGATGGCGCAGGCCGGAGAGGCTCGTCTCGACGTCGGCGACGGCGCCGAGGAAGGCCTGCCGGTAGGCGGCGAGGGCCTCGTCGTGCGCGGCGTGGGAGCGCGAGAGGTTGAAGCGGTTCTTGTTGCCCGAGAAAATGGGGACGCGCACCTTGGGGCCGTAGTTCCACAGCAGCGAGGCCGGGTCGAAGAGGATGTCGAAGTCGCCGCTCTGGTAGCCGGCGTTGCCGAGGAGGGACACGCTGGGGAAGAACTCGGCCTCGGCCACGCCGATGCGGGCGGTGGCGGCGGCGAGCTGGCGCTCGGCGGCGGCGACGTCGGGGCGGCGCTCGAGCAGGTCGCTGGGGAAGCCCGCCGGGATCTTCGGGGGCGGGGCCAGCTTTCCGCCCGAGGCGGGCAGGGAGAAGGAGGAGGCGCTGGCGCCGACGAGGATGGCGAGGGCGTTCTCGAGCTGGTCGCGCTGGGCCCGCAGCACGGAGATCTCGGCCTCGGCCGCGGCGACCTCGGTCTCGCTCTGCGCCTCTTCGAGATCGTTGGCGGCCCCGGCCCGGACCCGGGCGCTGGCGATCTTGAGCGCCTCGCCGCGCCAGCCGACGGCCTCGCGCACGATGTCGATCTCGGCGTCGAGGGCGCGGATCTGGAAGTAGGTCGAGGCGAGTTCGGCCTGGATGCCGAGGAGGACGTTGTGGACCGCGTCGGCGGTGGCGAGGGCGCCGGCTTCGTCGGACTGGATCCGGCGGCGCAGCTTGCCCCAGAGGTCGATCTCCCAGGAGAAGTCGACGAGGGCGTTGTAGGCGGGGCCCTCGTAGCGCATCCCGTCGAGGGGAAAGGCCGAGGGCATGTTCTCCGAGGTGCGCTGCCGCTCCGCCGAGATCGGGGCGCCGAGGACGGGGAACAGGTCCGAGCGCGACATGCGGGCGGTGGTGCGGGCCTGGTCGAAGCGGGCGATGGCGCCCTTCAGCTCCTGGTTGTTCGCCGTGGCGCGGGCCTGGAGTTCGTTCAGCTTCGGATCGCGGAAGATCTTCCACCATTCGCCCTTGGGCAGGTGGGACGAGGGATTGGCGGTGCGCCAGACCACGTTCTTGAAGCGCTCCGGCAGCGGCGAGGACGGACGCTCGTAGTCCGGTCCGATCTGGGCCTGGGCGGCGCTGGTGGCGAGGAGGAGAATGGGGAGGAGAAATCTCATGACCGGGTGAGGGGGCGATGGGGCAGCCTGTGGCATGGGCTTCCAGCCCATGCACCTTGAAAGGACTCCGAAGGCCACGGACTTCCATTCGCTCCGAAATGTGGCTGTTCCGGTTTGCGGCGTCCTGGCACGGCGCATGGGCTGGAAGCCCATGCCACATAGGAGGGGGCATGCCGTTCGTCGATTGCGCCGCGCTGGATCATCGTTCGCATAACAGGGTCAAGTCACAGGCCATGCAGGGTTCAGTGCGCGGGCTCCGACGTCGCTTCGGCCTCCTCGCGCTCCTTCTCGGCAAGCGACTTCCTCCTCCCCGTCAGCTTCCTCACGACGAAGTAGAAGACGGGCGTCAGGAACAGGCCGAAGAAGGTCACCCCGATCATCCCGGAGAACACCGCGGTCCCAAGCGCCCGGCGCATTTCCGATCCGGCGCCGGAGGCGAAGGCCAGCGGCACGACGCCGAGGATGAAGGCGAAGCTGGTCATCAGGATGGGCCGCAGGCGGAGGCGGCAGGCCTCGACGGCGGCGTCGACGAGGCCGTGGCCCCGGTCCTCGAGCTGCTTGGCGAATTCGACGATGAGGATGGCGTTCTTCGACGCCAGGCCGACGAGCACGACGAGGCCGATCTGGGTGAAGATGTTGTTGTCCATGCCCCGCGTCATCACCCCGACGAGGGCGGCGAGGATGACGAGCGGCACGATGAGGATGATGGCGAGCGGGAGCGACCAGCTTTCGTATTGGGCGGCCAGGGCGAGGAAGACGAAGAGCACGCAGAGCGGGAAGATGTAGAGGGCGCTGTTGCCGGCGAGGATCTCCTGCAGAGTCAGCTCGGTCCATTCGAAGGTGAAGCCCGCCGGGAGGATGTCGCGGGCGAGCTGCTCCATCTTGGCGATGGCCTGGCCGGAGGAGATCCCCGGCAGGCTGCTGCCCATGAGGTCGGCGCTGGAGGCGAGGTTGTAGGTGCTGGCGAGGTCGAGGCCGGTGGTCTCGCGGACCTGCACCAGCGCGCCGAGCGGCACCATGCCGCCCTCGTCGTTGCGGACCTTCAGCCGGGTGATGTCGGAGGGATCGACGCGGTATTTCGCCTCGGCCTGGGCGTAGACCTGGTAGACGCGGCCGAAGCGGTTGAAGTCGTTGACGTAGGCGGAGCCGAGCGAGGTCTGCAGGGTGTCGAAGACGTCGGCGAGGCGCACGCCCATGCTCTTGGCTTTGATTCGGTCGACGTCGATGACGATCTGCGGGGACTGCGGCCGGATGGAGGTGAAGACGCCGGTCAGGCCCTCGGTCTGGTTCGCCGCCATCATCATGCCGAAGGCGGCCCCGGCGAGGGCGTCCTTTCCGTGGGCGGCGGTGTCCTTGATCTGCATCTTGAAGCCGCCCGCGTTGCCGAGGCCGTCCACGGCGGGCGGGGGGAAGCAGAGCACGTAGGCCTCCTGGATCTGCGAGTAGGACTCGGTGAGGCGACCGAGGATGGCGCCCATCGACAGGCCCGGATCCTTGGCCCGCTCCTCGAAGTCGTCGAGGATGAGGAAGAGCGTGCCGGCGTTGGGCATGGCGGCGCCGCCGGCCATGAGGTTGAATCCGGCGATCTCCACCGCGTGTCCCACGCCGGGCGTCTCCAGCGCGATCTCCGCCATGCGGGCGGTCACCTCGCGGGTGCGCTGGAGCGAGGCGGCGTCGGGGAGCTGCGCGAAGGCGACGAGGTAGCCCTTGTCGCTGCCGGGCACGAAGCCGGTGGGGACCCGTTTGAAGATGCCGCCGGTCAGATAGAGGAGGCCGCCGTAGAGGAGGAGGGCGACGATGGCGAGACGCAGGGTCCGCCTCACCGCGCCGGCGTAGCCGCGCGAGAGCCTGTCGAAGACCCAGTTGAAGGATTTGAAGAACCAGCCGAAGGCGAGGTTCATGAGCCGCTGGAACCAGTCCGGCTTGGCGTCGTGGGGCTTCAGGAGGATGGCGCTGAGCGCCGGCGAGAGGGTCAGCGAGTTGAAGGCGGAGATGATCGTCGACACCGCGATGGTCAGGGCGAACTGACGGTAGAACTGCCCCGTCAGGCCGGTCATGAAGGCGGTGGGCACGAAGACGGCGGTGAGGACGACCGCCACGGCGATGACGGGGCCGCTGACCTCCTCCATGGCGCGCCTCGTCGCCTCCCGCGGCTTCAGGCCGAGGGCCATGTTCCGCTCCACGTTCTCGACCACGACGATGGCGTCGTCGACGACGATCCCGATGGCGAGGACGAGGCCGAACATGGTCAGGTTGTTCAGCGAGAAGCCGAAGAGCTTCATCACGAGGAAGGTGCCGACGATGGAGACGGGCACGGCCAGCAGCGGGATGAGGGAGGCCCGCCAGTTCTGCAGGAAGACGACGACCACGAGGACGACGAGCAGCAGCGCCTCGATGAAGGTGTGGATCACCGCGTCGATGGACTTGCTGGTGAAGACGGTGGTGTCGTAGACGATCTTGTATTCGAGACCGGGGGGGAAGCTCTTCTTCAGCTCCTCCATCTTCGCGATGATGGCCTCGCGGGTCTCCAGCGCGTTGGACCCAGGGAGCTGGAAGACGCCGAGGGCGGTGGTGGGCATCCGGTCGATGTAGGACTCGGAGGAATACTCGCGCCCGGCCAGCTCGACCCGGGCGACGTCCTTGAGGCGGGTGACCTGGCCCTGCTCGCCCCGCTTGATGACGATGTTCTCGAACTCGGAGGCCTCGACGAGGCGGCCCTGGGTGGTGACGGTGTATTGATGGGCCGTGCCGGGCGGGGCCGGCTCGGCCCCCAGGGTGCCGACGGCGGCCTGCACGTTCTGCTCGCGGATGGCGTTGGTGACGTCGGCGACGGTGAGGTTGCGCGAGGCGATCTTGTCGGGATCGAGCCAGACGCGCATGGAGTATTCCTTGCCGCCGAAGTTCATGACCATGCCGACGCCGGGAAGGCGGGCGAGATCGTCCTTGATGTTGAGCAGCGCGTAGTTGCTGACGAAAAGCTCGTCGAGGGTCTTGTCGGGCGAGACGAGGTTGACGATGAGGGTGAAGTTCGGCGACTGCTTCACCGTCGTCACCCCCTGCCGCCGCACGTCCTCGGGGAGGCGGGCCTCGGCGATGGCGACGCGGTTCTGCACCTGCACCTGGGCCACGTCGAGGTCGGTGCCGAGCTTGAAGGTCACGGTGATGGTGCTGACGCCGTCGGAGGTGCTGTTGGAGGAGATGTAGAGCATGTTCTCCACTCCGTTGATCTCCTGCTCGATGGGACGCACCACGGTCTGCGCGAGCACCTCGGGGTTCGCTCCGGGGTAGCGCGCGGGGACCAGCACGGTGGGGGGCACCACCTGCGCATCCGGCGCGATGTAGAGCGT
>CAYMMC010000073.1:0-9822 GCA_964391125.1 uncultured Akkermansia sp. | reverse complement strand
CGAGAACGCCCGCCGCGACCAGCGCGAGGCGCTCATCGACGAGCTGCTGGTCTCCCCCGGCTTAGCCTCGAATCTCTTCAACTACTTCGCGGACATGTACCGCATCCACGCGAGCGACTTCCAGAACGGCGTCCGCATGGACCCCTACGTCCACTGGTGGCGCGAGCAGCTCAAGGCCAACAGGCCCTACCACGAGATCGTCACCGCGATGATCACGGCCGAGGGGAACGTGGGGCACAATCCCGCCTCCGGCTTCCTCCTCCGCGACACGGGGATGGAGTTCGACGCCTTCTCGAACTTCGGCCAGGTCATGCTCGGGATCGACATCTCCTGCGCCCAATGCCACGACCATCCCTTCGACGAATGGACGCAAGGCGACTTCTACGAGATGGCCGCCTTCTTCGGCAACACCCAGCGCTCCCTCGGCTACCGGCCCGCCGCCTCCATGATGGGCGGCGCATCGATCGAGATGCCGAACGCCCCCGCCGGATGGAGGAACGACTTCATGAAGTGGGCCGAGGCCAACAAGGGGGTCGTTCCGGGGGACCAGAACAGCAACCAGTTCCGCTTCTTCGTGAGCGCCCTCGGCTGGAACGTCGCCGACAACGAAACGCTGGAGACCGTGCTGCCCCACGACTTCATCGGCCAGGGCGGCAAGCCCGGACAGGTGGCCAGCCCCCGCACCCTCATCGGGGCCTCCGCCAAGCTGGGCGGCAAGACCCGCCGCCAGGCCGTCGCCGACTGGCTCGTCTCGCCCGACAACCCCCGCTTCGCCCTCGTCATCGCCAACCGCATGTGGGGCCGCGCCTTCGGGCGGGCCGTCGTCGAGCCGGTCAACGACTTCAACGACGACATGGTCAAGCGCTCCGGCCAGCCGGAGGTGCTCGCCTACCTCACCCGCGAGATGCGCCGGGTGAACTACGACCTGCGGGAGTTCATGCGCATCCTCTACAACACCCGGGCCTACCAGTCGATCGCCACGGCGGAGGAGCCCGACACCAGCAAGCCCTACTACTTCGCGGGCCCCGTGCTGCGCCGGATGCGGGCCGAGCAGGCCTGGGACTCCATGATGGTCCTCGCCCACGGCGCCGACATCGACAAGAAGACCGGCGGCGACGGCTCCTTCTACAAGAAGATCCTCGCCATCGACTTCAACACCGCCTCGCACGACGAGGTCTGGCAGCACTACGAGATGTGGGAGCGCCTCCGCGGCGGCCGCTCCAGCATGGCCATGGTCGGCGAGGGCGACGCCACCTCTCCGGTCATGGTCTCCGACTCCGACCTGCGCGCCTCCGAGCTGCCCCAGCCCGCCCCGGCCGCCTCGATGCTCGACACCTTCGGGCAGTCCGACCGCCGGGTCACCGACGAGCACAACTACGACGGCTCGGTCCCGCAGGTGCTCGCCCTGATGAACGGCACCGTCACCCGGCAGCTCACCGGGGCCTCGTCCAAGGTCGTCGCCGACCTGGAGGCGCTCGACGGGCCCGACGACAAGGTCCGCGGCGTCTTCTTCACCCTCCTCAACCGCTTCCCCAGCAAGGAGGAGCTCGACCTCGGCGTCGGCATGATGGAGGACTACGGGGACGAGGGCATCAGCGACCTCGCCTGGGCGCTGATGAACAGCCCCGAGTTCCTCTACATCCAGTGACGTCCGAACCCCGCGATCCCCCGCCCTTTCCAACCCTTCGCTCCCGAACCTCCCACGCCCCCACGCCATGCACATCGCCGAACTTGCCGGAAACGATCCGCTCAGCCGCCGCTACTTCATGGAGATGACGGCGAAGCTGTCCTTCGGAGTCAGCCTCAGCGTCCCCTTCCTCCCCCGCGACTTCAAAGCCCAGGAGGGCGGCAAGGCGAAGAGCCTCATCTACATCTACCTCGCCGGCGGGATGACCCACCTCGACACCTTCGACCCTAAGAAGAACAGCGCGGTGATGGGGCCGACGGAGATGATCGACACCAAGGTGGACAACATGAAGTTCGGAATGCACCTGGCCGAGCTCTCCAAGATCGCCGACAAGCTCGCCGTGATCAACTCCATGTCCTCGACCCAGGGCGCGCACGAGCAGGGCGAGTACATCATGCGCACCGGCTACGAGAAGATCGCCACCATCGTCCACCCGACGGTCGGCCCCTGGGCGCAGAAGCTGCTCGGCAAGAAGGGCAAGATCCTGCCCGACTCCGTCCTCATCGGCGAGAGCACCTCCAACGCCGGCTTCATGGAGCCGGACCTCAGCCCCCTGCCGATCGCCAATCCCGCCGGAGGCGTGCCGAACACCGAGCTCATCGTGGAGGGCGAACGCTTCTCCCGCCGCATGGAGATGGCCCAGAAGCTCGGCCAGCAGTTCGTGGACAAGTTCAAGTACAGCGGCCCCAGCTCCTACGTGGAATACTACAAGCAGGCCAACGACCTGCTCAGCAGCAGCGAGCTCGACGCCTTCGACATCTCGGGAGAGTCCAACGCCGCCGACTATGGCGACAACCGCTTCGGGCAGGGCTGCCTCCTCGCCCGCCGCCTCGTCGAAAACGGCGTCCGGGTCGTCGAGATCGTCTCGGGCGGCTGGGACATGCACCAGGACATCGACACGGGAATGTCCAACCGCCTCCCCGAGTTCGACAAGGCCCTCGCCGCTCTGATCAAGGACCTCGAATCCCGGGGACTCCTCGAGTCGACCCTCATCGCCGTGGGCACGGAGTTCGGGCGCACTCCGGACATCAACATGAACTCCGGACGCGACCACTATCCCGCAGCCTACTCCTGCGTCCTCGCGGGAGGCGGGATCAAGGGCGGCACCGTCTACGGGGAGACCGACGGCGCCGGCAAGAAGGTCAAGGCCAACCCCGTGAAACCTCAGGACTTCCTCGCCACCATCGGCCATGGACTGGGCCTGAACCTGGAGGAGACCGTCTACTCCCCCACGCAGCGCCCCTTCACCTTCGCGAACAAGGGCAAGCCGGTCACGTCGATCTTCGGCTGATCCCGCGCGGACCGGCATCTGCGGCAGGACGGCGTCCTCGGACGGAAAATCCGGACGGGGCACCGCCCCTTCATTTCCCAATGCAGAAGCTGGAGAAGATCTCGCCGAGGATCTCCTCGATGTCGGTCCGGCCCACCACCTCGCCCACCGCCCCGAGGGCGGCCCTGGCGTCCGCCGCCGCGAATTCGGGAGACGCCCCGGAGGCAAGAGAGCTCCGGGCGGCTTCGAGATCCGCCCTGGCCCGCTTCAGGCAATGCTGATGCCGGGCGTTGATGGAGGTGAGGTTCGCCGTGGCGAGCCCCGTGCCCTCGACGAGGATCCCGTGGAGCCGTTCCCGCAGCGCGGCAACGGAGGCATCGTCCCGGCAGGAGACCGGGATTCCCTCGGCATCGGCCCAGTCGGGGTGCCGGGGCAGATCCGACTTGTTCAGAATGCGGACCGTGCGGACCCCGTCGGGCAACTCCACTGCGGAAGCGGCGGCGGCATCGGCGGCGGCGTCCACGACGAGGAGCACCAGCTCGGCGCCGGCGATCTGCGTCCGGCTCCGCTCCACGCCTTCGCGCTCGACGGCCTCGCCCGTCTCGCGGATGCCTGCGGTGTCGATCAGCCGCAGCGGGATGCCGCCGAGATTGACGAACTCCTCGATGGTGTCGCGCGTCGTCCCGGCGCGCTCGCTCACGATGGCCCGGTCGTAGCCGAGCAGGGCGTTGAGCAAGCTCGACTTTCCCGCGTTCGGAGGGCCGCAGATCACGGTGCGCAGCCCTTCGCGGAGGATCCGCCCCTGTGCGGCGGTGGAGAGGAGGGAGTCCAGGCGGGCCAGGAGGCGGTCGATCCGACCCACCAGATCGGAGAGGGCGTCGGGCTCGATGTCCTCCTCGGGGAAGTCGATCCACGCCTCGAGATGCGCGAGGAGACCGACGAGATCCTGACGGACGGCTTCGACCTCCGTGCCGAGCCGACCCGCCAACTGCTCGCCGGCCGCCTTCAGCGCGAGATCGGTCCGCGCGGAAATGAGGTCCATGATCGCCTCGGCCTGGGTCAGGTCGAGGCGCCCGTTGAGAAAGGCCCGTTGCGAGAACTCCCCTGGCGCGGCGGGCTCCGCGCCCGCTTCGAGGAGCGCCTCGTAGACCCGCCGGGTCACGAGAGGGCCGCCGTGGCAGGCGATTTCGACGACATCCTCCCCCGTGAAGCTGCCCGGCCCCGGAAACCAGGTCAGCAATCCCTCGTCGACCGTCCGCCCGTCCTCCCCCACGATCCGTCCGTAGTGCTGGCGGCGAGGCCCCCACCCCGCCGCCGCCCGGCCCGCGAAGCATCTCGCGGCGATGTCCTTGGCGTCGGGGCCGCTCATTCTGACCAGGGCGACCGCCCCCGTTCCGGGCGGCGTCGAGATCGCGGCGATGGTGGTGGCTTTCATCGGATTCGGGCAAAATCCGAATCTCCCGGACAATCCCGCTCCCGCAACCGGGAAAAACGATTGCACCGCCTCCAAAGCCGTCGCAGGATGCGGCGGAAAACCCCATGCTGATCAAGGAAATCCCCGAGGACGAACGTCCCCGAGAAAAGCTGTTGGAACGCGGAACGGCGTCGTTGAGCGACGCGGAGATCCTCGCCGTCTTCTTCGGCTCGGGCCGGGCCGGAGTCAGCGCGGTCGAGCTGGGCCGGGAGATGATCGAGCGCTTCGGCAGCCTGCGGCAGCTTTCCCGCGCCTCCGTGGAGGACCTCCTCCAGATTCCCGGGATCGGTCCGGCCAAGGCGGCCCAGCTCGCCGCCGTCTTCGAATTCGGACACCGCCTGGCGAAGGAGCCCTACCACGAACGTCCCGTCGAATGCCCCGAGGACGTCTTCGCCCTCGTCGGCGCCGACATGCAGCGGCTCGCGCAAGAGGCCGTCCGCGTCGTGATGCTCAACCACCGCAAGCGCCACATCCACACGGGGGAGATCTTCCGCGGCACGGGCAACGAGTCCTTCGCGAACCCCGCGGAGATTCTCCGCCGGGCCATCAGCCATTCGGCCCACGCCATCGTCCTCGTCCACAACCACCCCTCCGGCGACCCTTCTCCGAGCCAGGCCGACTGCGACGCGACGCGGCGTCTCAAGAGCGCCTGCGACGCCATCGGGATCGAGCTCGCCGACCATCTCATCGTCGGCAGCCTGTCCGCCCGCCGCCCCGGCTCGCCCTACTTCAGCTTCCGCGAGGCCGGCTTGCTCTGACCCCGCGCGCCTTCCAGAACTGCGCCTCCATGGCCATCCATTCCAATGCGATCATCTCTCCCAAGGCGGAACTCGGCGAGCAAGTCGAAATCGGCCCCTTCGCCGTGGTCGAGGAGGGAGCCCGCGTCGGCGACCGCTGCGTGATCGAAGCCTCGGCCCAGATCCGGACCGGAACCCGGCTGGGCGAGGACTGCTTCGTCGGCGCCGGCGCCCTGCTGGGGTCGGATCCGCAATTTCGCGGATTCGACCGGGCCATCCGATCCGGCGTCGTCATCGGAAAGGGCAACGTCCTGCGGGAATACGTCACCGTCCACCGCTCCATCCATTCCGGCGGAGACACCGTCCTCGGCGAGGACAACTACCTGATGGCCGGCGCCCACGTCGGCCACGACAGCGCCGTCGGCCACCACAACACTCTGGCGAACAACGTCCTCCTCGGCGGACACGTGGAGGTCGGCAACCATTGCTTCCTGGGCGGCGGGAGCGCCTTCCACCAGTTCGTGCGCGTCGGGGATTTCGTCGTCACCCAAGGCAACTCGGGCTTCTCCCTCGACCTCCCCCCCTACGTCATCGGCACGGACATCAACGCCGTCGTCGGAATCAACTCCATCGGCCTGCGGCGGGGCGGGTTTTCCCCGGAGGAACGCAGCCTCATCAAGGCGGCCTTCCGGCAGGTCTACCACAGCGCGGCCCCCTTGGCGGCCGTCCTCGCCGCCGCCGAGCCCTCGCTTCCCCAGGCGGTCTCCAAGTTCTACGACTTTTTCCGGGCGGAATCCAAAAAGGGAATCTGCATCCGCAGCCGCCGAACGCTCGCGAATCCCTGAGAAATCCTTAGGAAAGCTTAATCGAAATGCTTACAACGCCCAAACTTTTCATTGGTCTTTTGGCAGGATGCGAGTAAATGAAACGTGGTGGTTCGGGCTCCGCTCCGCCCCCCCGAAACTGACTTCGAATCCTTGATCCCCGAGAGTTCCAGTTCTCCCGCTGCAACGTTCTTCCGGCGTCCTTTCCGCGCCGGGGCCGTCGCCGTGGCTGCCGCGCTCCTCCTCTCCGCCACGCTGCTCCCCTCGTCCCGAGGGCAGGACTCCGCCCCCGGCGAACCGCCCAAGCTGAACCTCGACATCAAGAGCGATTTCAGCGACTACGACCAGAACCTCGGCATCGCGAAGGCCTACGGCGACGTCGTGGTGACCTACGGCGACGTCACGATCCGGGCCGACCAGGTCGAGTTCCACCAGTCGTCCGGCAACGTCTTCGCCCGCGACAACGTCCGCATCTTCAAGGACGGCCAAGTCGTCGACGCCGAGGAGATCATCTACAACATCCACACCGGGGAGATGACGACGAGCCAGCTGAAGAGCGCGCTCGAACCGATCTTCTACACCTCCGAAAACGTGCAGCGCCCCGACGAGGAGACCGGGGGCCCCATCCTCCTCGACGACGCCACCTTCACCACCCACGACGCGGAGCATCCGAACTTCCACGTCAGGGCCAAGAAGCTCGAGATCCACCCGGACGACAAGATCGTGATGCACGGGGCCAAGGTCCACATCGGAAGCGTCCCGGTCTTCTGGTTCCCCTACTTCGTCCAGCCCATGGACGAGGAGCTGGGCTACTACTTCACCCCCGGATGGAATTCGGCCTGGGGCGGCTTCCTCCTGAACCGCTACGGCTTCATGGTCGGCGAGAACCACCACGCCCACGTCCATCTCGACTACCGCTCGGAGCGCGGTCCCGCCGGGGGCGTCGAATTCTTCGACCGCAAGTTCAAGCACAACGAGAACATCGGACGCCTCAAGCTCTACTACGCCGACGACGCGAACCCCGAACTCAGCTTCAACGGGCGGAACCGAAAGAACGGGACCGCCGGCGAGCGCTACCGGATCAACTTCCAGCACCGGATCTACCTCCCCGGCAGCGAGGACGAATCCTTCTACCTCGACTTCGACATCAACAAGTTCAGCGACGCCTACTTCTACGAGGACTTCTTTCCCTCGGAGTTCCGGGTCGACCCGAAGCCCGACAACCTCGTCAACCTGAACAAGCTCTTCGCCCAGGGCGAGATCTCGCTGACGGGACGCTTCCAGTTCAACGAATTCTTCCAAACCGACACCCGGACCCCCGAGCTGGCCATCGACATCATCCGCACGCCCCTCGGCGACACCGGGTTCCACTACGACGGCCTCACCTCCTACGGCATCATCGACGAGGAGCTCGACGACGCCTCCCTCCTCGCCGGCCTGGCCGACCCCAGCGGATACAACCGCTTCCACACCTACCACGAGTTCCTCTTCCCGACCCAGTTGGGCGGCGTCCTCGACGTCGTGCCCAGGGCGGGCGCCGGCTACACGAACTATTCGAACTTCGACATCCCCGGCTTCGGGTCGCTGGACCGCACCACCGTCCATGCCGGGGTCGATCTCTCCTTCAAGATGTCCAAGCGGTCCCCGGACGTCGTGAGCCGGGCCTTGGGCTTGAACGGCGTCCTCCACGTCGTCCGCCCCTACGTGAACTTCTCGGTGGTGAGCACGAACGACCTCACCGGGCGCTTCTCGCCCATCGACCGCTTCACCCCCACCACGCGGCTCCGTCCCATCGACATGCCGCTCTTCAGCTCGATCGACGACCTGCGCGACTGGCAAATCGCCCGGACAGGGGTCTCGAACCGTTGGTACACGAAGCGCAACGGAATGTCCTACGAATGGCTCTCGTTGAACAACTACTTCGACGCCTACCTCGACGATCCCGAGTTCAACCGCGACTTCTCGAACTTCTTCACCGACGTCGAGTGGCGGCCTCTCCCCTGGCTGGCCGCCTCCACCACCGCCCAGGTCCCCCTCATCGACGACACCCTCGACTTCACCGAGCTGAACTCCCGGATCACCTTCATGCCCGCCGATTGGTTCGAATTCGGGATCGGCCACTATTTCATCAACGACCACCCCTTCTTCCAGAACGCCGACCTCTACACCCTCACGACCTACACGCGTCTCAGCGACAACTGGGGCTTCGGCACCGCCCACCGCTTCGAGGCCGACGACGGCACCGTCGAATACCAGCAGTACAGCATCCACCGCGACCTCGCCAGCTGGACCGCGAGCCTGGGGGCGATCATCCGCGACAACCGCAACCGGGAGAACGAATACGGCGTGGTCCTCAGCCTGACCCTCAAGGCCTTCCCAAAAGTGAGCCTGCCGGTGGACTTCCAGCCCGGCACCCTCGGCGCCGAGAAGAACTGAGCCGAGGGCTTCGGGGCCGTCGCCGCCCGGCGGGCCGAAAGCCGTCCTCCCGGAGCCGGCCCGATCCCGATGGCCATGCCGCGGTCGGGCCGACCGTATCCGGGCAGGGCCCCAAACCCGGGCCCTCACCCCCGCTTCACCGAGCAGGTCGCCGCGAACATGGGCATCCAGCCCTGGAGCCGCGTGGAGTCCTCGTCCCAACCGTCCTCGTAGAAGCCGACGATGGAGAGTCCGGCGTCGCACTGCCCCCCGATCTGGGCCTCCCAGCTGTGGCTGTATTCGAGGCTGAGCTGTGCCTCCAACTGCTGGGAGAGCATCTCCTCGTCCATCGATTCGAGGTCGGAATAGGGCAGCCGATGGACGACTTTCGGCTCGCCGGTCTCTTCGAGCCATTCGTGGTCGAAAAGGTAGAAGGCGGGATTCATGAAGCCGCAGAGCAGACGTCCTCCCGGCTTGAGGACGCGATGGCATCCGCGCCAGATCGGCTCGAGGGATTCGGCGAAGACGTTCGAAACAGGGTTGAAGACGAGGTCGAAGGAATCCGCCGCCAGCTCGGAGAGATCGGCCATGTCGCCTTGGATCGCGACGAGCTCCAGGCCGTGCCGGGCGCAGGCGTCCTCGTCCTTCTCCAATTGCACGTCCGAGGCGTCGAAGGAGACCACCTCGGCCCCGGCGGCGGCGAAGATCGGCACCTGCTGCCCTCCTCCGCTCGCCAGAGCGAGTATCCGGAGACCGCCCAGGTCGGGATGGGAGGGGAACCACGAGGCGGGCACGGGCTTGTTCGGAGTGAGGAACACCGACCAATCGAACGCTTTGGCCCGTTCGACGAGCTCGTCGGGATAGGGCGTGCTCCAGCGGCAGCCCTCCATCGACTGGAGGTTCCACGCGTTGCGGTTGTATTCGAGGATGTTCATGGTCTCACTCCAAGGATTGGTTCTTCGTGCTGTCGAGGCGGAACTTCACCTCCTCCGTGCCCGGAGACAGGACGGTCAGTTCGTAGGTTTCGGCCAGGCCGTCCGTGCGGTAGCGCAGCCAATCCTCGCCCTGGCCGGATCGATAGGGCCCGCCGGTCCAGGGATTGGCCGGGGGCTCGCCGAGGTGCCCCCCTTCGGCGAGGAGATCGACGAGCTCGCCGCCGTCCATCGCCCGCTTCGGATAGAGCTCCTCCCTCACGTGGTAGCGCTGCAGCCCCTCCTGCACCTCCAGCAGCATGGCCCGGACCCGACGCTCGGTCCGCTTTTCAACAAGCGGCGGCAGAAGGATCCACGCGCCGACGCCCGCGACCAGGAGACAGCCGAGCGCACGGACGAAAAGGCGGTTCATGGACGGAGGTCGGCAACGATGGAAACGCCCGGAGCTTTCACGACAGGTCCGGCGGTGTCAAAAGGGCATCC
>CAYMMC010000072.1:0-9907 GCA_964391125.1 uncultured Akkermansia sp. | reverse complement strand
CGGGCAGGCGGGCGATGGCGCCGTTGATCTTGTTCTGCACGAGGACCTGGGCCTGGTCGAGGTCGGTGCCGAGATGGAAGGTCACGGTGATCTGGACGCGCCCGTCGCTGGTGCTGGAGGAGGAGAGGTAGAGCATGTTCTCGACCCCGTTGATCTCCTGCTCCAAGGGGGTGGCGACGGTCTCGGCGAGAGTGTTTGCGTCGGCGCCGGGATAGGTGGCGGTCACGACCACGGTGGGGGGCGCGATCTCGGGATACTGCGCCACGGGCAGGCCGATGTAGGCGAGCCCCCCGAGCAGGGTGATGACGATGCTGAGGACGGCGGCGAAGATGGGCCGGTCCACGAAGAAGCGGGAGAGATTCATGTCCGGATCAATTCGCGGAGACGGCGGCGGCTTCGGTGGCGAGGGGCTGGGGGTCCACCCTCTGCCCGTTGCGGACGGACATGACTCCGTCCACCACGATCCGTTCGCCGGGGGCGAGCCCCTCGCGGACGATGCGCAGCCCGTCGAGGAGCGGGCCGGTGGAGACTTTCCGGTAGGCGGCGACGCTCTCCGCGTCGAGCACCCAAACGTAGCTGATGCCCTGGTCGTCGGCGATGGCGCGGTCGGGCACGAGGAGCCCCTCGTAGCTGCCGCTGCCGGGCACCCGGACCCGGGCGAAGAAGCCCGGGGCCATCAGCTTGTCGGGGTTGGGGAAGACGGCGCGGGCCCGGATGGTGCCGGTGGTGGGATCGAGCGCGTTGTCGACGAAGTCGATGTAGCCCTTGTGGGGAAAGCCCTTCTCCAGGGCGAGCTCCATCTCGGCCTCGACCCGCCCGAACTGCGCGCTGGTCCGCACCCCGTCGCGGTGGAGCTGGCGGTATTTCAGCACGGAGCGCTCGTCCACCTCGATGTGGCAGTAGATCGGATCGAGCGAAACGATGGTGGTGAGGAGGTTCGAGTCGTCGACGCCGTCGGTGACGAGGTTGCCCTTGGTGACGCGGGCGTCGCTGACCCGGCCGGCGATGGGCGAGCGGATCGTGGTGAACTCGAGGTCGAGCTGGGCCTCGCGCAGCTCGGCCTCGGCAGCGCGGAGCAGGCCTTCGGCGTCGGCGGCGGCCTTGGCGCGGCGGTCGTAGTCCTCGGCGGAGATGGCCCCGTTGACCTGGAGCTTGGAGACGTTCTCGAGCTCCTGCGCCGTCAGCTCGACCCGGCTGCGGGCGCTGGCGACGCGGGCCTCCATGCGCTGCACCACGGCCTCGTAGGGGCGGGGGTCGATGGTGAAGAGCAGCTCGCCCGCCTCGACTTCGGCGCCCTCCTTGAAGTGGACCTTCTCGATGTAGCCCGAGACGCGGGGACGGATCTCGACCGTTTCGGGGGAGCTGAGGCGCCCGGTGAACTCGTCCCAGTCGATCGTCTCGCGCGCGATCGGCGTCGTCACGCTGACGACGGGCGGCGCGGAGGCGCCCTCGCCGTCCGCTTCCGCGTCGGAGCGGCCGCAGCCGGAAAGAAGCGCCAGCGCGGCGCCGGCGGCGGTCAGGCCGACGAGGACAGGCAAGGAAAGGAGGCGAGGGAGTCCCATGGCACTCTCGTTACGTCCATCGCGCCACTTTCTCAGGCAAAACTCTCTGGCGCGATCACATATCGGTTATACGCTTTGCGCATGACCGGACTCGACGATCTGAAGCAGCTGCGCGCCTTCGTCCAGGTGGCGGAAAGCGGCAGCATCTCGGCGGCGGCGCGCGTCCTCGGGCAGGCCCAGCCGACCCTGAGCCGCCGCATCCAGGCGCTGGAGCGCGCGGTGAACGCGCCCCTGATCCGCCGGGACACCCACAGCATGAGCCTCACCGAGGCCGGGCGGGTGCTCCTGCCGGAGGCCAGGGCGCTCCTCGCGATGGCCGAGCGGGCCGGCCAGAAGCTCGTCGCCGAGCGCCACAGCCTGCAGGGGCACCTGCGGATCGTCTCGGTCGTCGATGTGGGGCAATGGATCGTGGCCCGGGCCCTCGCGCATTTCCAATCGCTGCATCCGCAGGCGACCGCCGAGCTGCACCTCATCAACCGGCCCACCAAGTTCGTCGAGGAGGGCTTCGACTGCGGCTTCCTCGTGGGCGAGCCGACCGACAAGAGCCTGGTCGTGCGTCCCCTCGCCAGCCTGCCGCGCCTGCTCGCGGCGGCGCCGTCCCTGCTGAGGCGGCGCGGCGTTCCGAGGCGGGTCGACGACCTCGCGGACCTGCCCTGGCTCGGGGTCCTGCAGCCGCATTTCGACGCACGGACCCGCCTGCTCCTCCGCTGCGGCAGCGAAGAGCGCGAGATCGCGGTGACGCCGACCCTGCTGCTCGACACCGTCACCGCCCTGCGGCAGGCGGCCCTGGCCGGGGCGGGCTTCACGATGCTGCCGACCTGGATGGTGGGCGAGGATCTCGCCGCCGGCACCCTCGTCCCCCTCCTGCCGGACTGGGTTCTGCCCGACATCGACCTCCGCGTCGGCTACGCGGCGGGACGCCACACCACCAGACGCCTCCGCGCCTTTCTCGACCTGGCCCAAGAGGAGATCCCCCGGCTGATCGAGAAGAGGCAGTCCGCCGCCGCGCCGGCCACCCGAGCGACGATCGAGAATTCCGCCACTGGCGGGGCGGGCGGGCTTCGTTGAAAGGCGACGCCGATGCGCTCCCCCCTTCTGCCCGGAAGGAGCGGGGCCATGCGCGAACGCCATGCCAATCCGGGAGACCGGTCGTCTCTTTTGCTTTCTTCCCTCCGCTTTTCCTCGCCCAATCCGGCCATTCGTGCGTATCGTCCATGGGATCGGCGCGTCCCCGCGCTGCCCCTCTTCAACCATTGAGACCTATGAATCCAGAAAACCACCTCTCCCGCCGCCAGTTCGCCGTCACCGGAGCCCTCGCCGCAGGGGCCGCCCTGATCCCCGCGCGTTCCGCCCGGGCCGCCGCTCCTTTCGAGCAGACCGCGCTGCCCTACGCCTTCGACGCGCTGGAGCCCCATATCGACGCCAAGACGATGGAGATCCATTACGGGAAGCACCACGCCGGCTACATCAAGAACCTGAACACCGCCCTCGAAGGCAAGGCCGACCTCGCCGCCAAATCCCTCGACGATCTCGTCGCCGGTCTCTCCGCCGTCGAGGACAAGGCCCTGCAGACGGCGTTGCGCAACAACGGAGGCGGGCATTGGAACCACGCCTTCTTCTGGCAGACCCTCGCGCCCGCGGCCCAGTCGGGCAAGCCTTCGGACGATCTCGCCAAGGCCATCGACGCCGCCTTCGGCTCGGCGGAGGCCTTCAAGACCGCCTTCGGCGAGGCGGCGGCGAAGCGCTTCGGCTCGGGCTGGGCCTGGCTGGTCGCCAAGGACGGCAAGCTCCTCGTGACGAGCACGCCGAACCAGGACAACCCCCTCATGGCCGGCCTCGTCCCCGACGCCGAGCTCGGCACGCCGCTCCTCGGCCTCG
This sequence comes from uncultured Akkermansia sp., assembly GCA_964391125.1. GTDB lineage: Bacteria > Verrucomicrobiota > Verrucomicrobiia > Verrucomicrobiales > DEV007 > Arctic95D-9. The sequence goes on along the minus strand of CAYMMC010000072.1, from coordinate 6,467 downwards.
ACGTCTGGGAGCACGCCTACTACCTCCACTACCAGAACCGCCGCGGCGACTACGTCGGGGCCTGGTGGAACGTGGTGAACTGGGACCGCGTCTCGGCCCGCTTCGCCGACGCGAAGTGACCGTCGCCGCGCCGATGGACCCGCGCCCCGCGCTCCGGCGCCATTTCGGCCACGACGATTTCCGGCCCGGACAGGAGGCGGCGGTGTCGCGCCTCCTCCTGGGCCGTTCCGTGTTGGCGCTCTTTCCCACGGGAGCGGGGAAGAGCCTCTGCTACCAGCTGCCCGCGCTGATGCTGGAGGGGCTGACGCTGGTGGTCTCGCCCCTCATCGCCCTGATGAAGGACCAGGTCGAAGCCCTGCGGTCGCGGGGCATCGCCGCGGCCCGGCTCGATTCCACCCTGGGCCGCGAAGAGGCCGACGCCATCCACGCGGGCATGGCGGACGGCTCGCTGCGCCTCCTCTACGTCTCTCCCGAGCGCCTCGCCAACGGGGGCTTCCTCCGCCGCCTGCGGCGCTGCCGCATCGCCCTCCTCGCGGTGGACGAGGCGCATTGCCTTTCGGAATGGGGGCACAACTTCCGGCCCGACTACCTGCGCCTGCCCGCCGTCGCCCGCGAGATCGCGGCGGAGCGCGTCCTCGCCCTGACCGCCACCGCCACGCCCGCCGTGGCCGCGCAGATCCGCGAGCGCTTCGCCATCGCGGAGGAGGACCACGTCCAGACCGGCTTCGCGAGACCCAACCTCCGCTACCGGATCCACCCCTGCGCCGCGGCGGAGCGGGACCGGAGATTGGTGGACCTGCTGGGGCAAGGGCCGGGCGCCCCGGCCATCGTCTACGTGACGCTCCAGGAGACTTCCGAGCGCGTTGCCGGCGCACTGCGGCGGGCGGGGATCGCCGCGCGGGCCTACCACGCGGGAATGCGCGACGACCACCGCGCCGAGGTGCAGGATGCCTTCATGTCCGGCGCGGTTCCCGTCGTCGTCGCCACCATCGCCTTCGGCATGGGGGTGGACAAGGCCGACATCCGCCGCGTCGTCCACTACAACCTGCCGAAATCCCTCGAGAACTACGCCCAGGAGACCGGTCGGGCCGGACGCGACGGACTCGCGGCGGAATGCGACCTGCTCGCCTGCGCCGACGACCTCACCGTGCTGGAGAACTTCGTCTACGGCGACACGCCCACGGCCACGGCGCTGAAGTCGCTCGTCGAGCACGTCCTGCTGCAGGGCGAGTCCTTCTCCGTCTCGCGCTACGAGCTCTCCCAGTCGCGCGACATCCGCCAGGTCGTCGTCGAGACCGCGCTGACCTATCTGGAGCTCGACGGCGTCCTGCTGCCCCGGGGGCCGTTCTACGGGGGCAGCCAAGTCCGCCTGCTGCGCCCGCTCGACGAAGCCCTCGCGGGATGGCCCGCGGCGCGGAAGGCCTTTCTTTCGCGGCTCTTTGAAACGGGGGAAAAGGGGCGCGTCTGGCATCGCTTCGACCACGCCTCCTCCGCCGCAGCCCTAGAGGCGACGGAGGAGGAGGTGCGCCGGGCTCTCGACGAACTCGCCGACCAGGGCGACGCCGTGGTGAAGCCGCAGGGCCTCCGCCACGGCTACCGGCTCGCGCCGGGGGCGGATCGCTCCGTCGCGCCGGTCGCCGCCCGCCTCGTCGAGCGCTTCGAGGCCCGCGAGGCCGCCGAGATCGCCAGGCTGCGCCAGGTCGTGTCCCTCTGCGAGGCGCCGCGCTGCCTCGCCCAGCAATGGCTGGAGCATTTCGGCGAGGCCTCCGGCCCCTGCGGGAACTGCGGCTTCTGCCTCGGCGAGCACGCGGGCGGCCCGCTTCCCTCGTCGAGGCGCCGCGCCATCACCCTCGACGACGCCGAGCAGATCCGCCGGCTCCAGTCCGAGCGGCATCCCGCCTTGCGGCAGCCGAGGCAAATGGCTCGCTTCCTCTGCGGCCTTTCCAGCCCGGCGACGACCCGCGCGCGCCTGAGCCGCGACGAGCGCTTCGGCCTCCTCGCCGAACTGCCCTTCCGCGAAGTCCTCGCGCAGGCCGAGGCCTCTTGAGATGCCTGCCCTCGGACGCATATGGGAACTCCCGTGCCAGCGCCCACGATGCGGAGGCGAGGGCGAAGAAAACGTAGGGCGGGTTTCTCCACCCGCCACGCGCAAGCCGGGGCAGCGGACCCGAGCTCCGTGGGGAAGGTAGGAAAATGGATGGCAGGAAGATTCCGGGGGGGAATGGGCCGGGGAAAATCGCGGAGCCAAGCGGCCACCCCGGCTTGACGGTCACCGCTACGGCTGGGCACGCGGCCTTGCGGCAGACCCGTGGCTACGAAGGAGGGTAGAGGAATCCGCCCCACATTGGGCGCCATTGCGCCCGCTGCCCCCCAAGGAACGGGGCTTTCCCAAGCCCCGGCGCTGCAACGGGAGGCCTCGGAACAAGGGGGGGCCGGGCTTGTGGGGGGCGCTTGGGAAAGCGCCCTTCCTTGGAAACCTTCCACCTTTCACGGCGGTCCGAGGGCCGCCCTCACCTCTTCGGCTTCGGTTTGCCCCGTGCCGGAAAGCCGAAACTCGCGCCAACGGAGCGCCGCCGTCGGGGGACGGGCAAATCCGCCTTTGCGTTTCCCCTCCGCGAGGGGCAAAGTCCCGGCCCATGTCCGAGTCTGCCGAATCCTCCGCCGAACCCTCCCTGCCGGGGCGCGGTTCGCCCGCCCCCGGATGCATCATCCTGGCGGCCATCGTCCTCGTCTTCGGCGGCCTCATCGTACTCTACGCGGTCGTCGGAACCTACCAGCACCGGGCCATCGCCACCTTCACCGAGGAAAGCGCCGCCTCCCTCGACATCGCCGCGCCACCCGCCTCCGAGACCGAGGCCGCCAAGGCGAAGCTGGCGTCCGTCGGCGCCGCCGTCGCCGAAAGCCGAGCCGAGCGGGTGCTCTTCACCGCCGGAGACCTCAACGCCCTCCTCGCCACGCTCGACGAAGCCGCCGACTTCCGCGGCACCGCCCGGATCGAACGCATCTCGGCGGAGGGCCTGGTTGTGGAAATGTCCCTGCCGGTGAGGAAGGGCGTCTTCCAGAAGGGCTTCCGCTATCTCAACGGCGTCTTCGTCCTCCAGCCCGAGCTGCGCGCCCGCACCATCGCCTTCCGGGTCGTCTCGATCGCTCCCGCCGCCGGCGAGATCCCCCAGGCCTTCGTCGACGGCTACGCCTCGCTCGACCTCTTCCGCCTCGATCCCGAACTCCCCGCCTTGAAGGCGACCGTGCCTTCCCTCGCCAGCGTCTACACCGAAGACGGCCAGCTAGTCGTCGAGACGAAGGTGGGCCAGTGAGCCCCGTCTTTCGCCGGGAAAGACGCGGGGCGGAGGTCCCTGCGACGCCCGACCGAGGTCGATGCCCCTAATCAGCAGGGTTCAATACCGGTCCCGCCTGCCGCGGTCGTAGCGGTCGCGGTTCGAAGGCCGGTTGCCGCCTCCGCCGCGCCGGTCGTCCCGGTAGCCGCCGCGGTCCTCCCAGCCGCCCTGGTGGCCGAAGCCGCCCGGCTTGCGCGGCCGGTCTCCCCGGTCGTCTCGGCGGAATCCGCCCTCGCGGGGGCCGCCCTCCGGCCGGCCCCGGTCGTAGTCGATCTTGAAGGTCAGACCGCGCAGGGTGGCCTGCGAGGCGCATTCGATGGCGTGGGCGGCCTCGCCCTCGGCCACCTCGACCAGGCTGAAGTTGGGAAAGAGCTGGATGCGCCCCACCGTGCCGCGCTCGAGATGGCATTCGTTGTGGAGCATGCCGACGATGTCGCCGGGGTGGATGCGCTGGTTCTTGCCGAGGCTGAGGAAGAGCTTCACCATGCCCGGCTCCGGCCCGTCGCCGTGCTGGGGCCGAGGCTTGCGCTTGAAGTCGCGCTCGCGCCGTTCCCCCCCGGCTTCGCGGGGCTCCCAGTCCGGGCCGTCGCTGCGCTCGTGCCGCTCGTGCCGGCTCGGTGCGCCGGAGGGGCGGTCCTCGGCGATCTCCTCGCCCTCGCGCCCGTGCTCCTCGCGGAGCAGGCCCATGAGCACGGCGGCGATGGCCTCCCACTCGTGCCCTTCCTCGCGGAGCGGTTGCAGCGCCGCGGCGGCGGCTTCGGATCCGCCCTCGCCTTCGCCCTCGGAGAGCCGTTCGCGCACGACCGCGAGCAACTGCTCGGCGAGTCGGCTCTCGACTTCGGCGGGCGTGGGGATCTCGGCCCGCACGATGCGCTGCCGGGTGTAGCGCTCGATCGTCTTGATGCGGTGGACGTCGCGCCCGTGGATGAAGGAGACGGCCTTGCCCGAGCGGCCCGCCCGCCCGGTGCGGCCGATGCGGTGGACGTAGTCCTCGGGATCCTGGGGCAGCTCGTAGTTGAAGACCAGGTCGATGTCGCTCACGTCGATGCCTCGGGCGGCGACGTCGGTGGCGACGAGGATCTCCACGGTGCCCTCGCGGAAGAGGCGCAGGACGCGCTCGCGCATGGTCTGGGCGATGTCGCCGTGGAGGCGGTCCGCCGAGTAGCCGCGGGCGAGCAGCTCCTCGGTGCATTCGTCGACGGCGCGCTTCGTGTTGCAGAAGACGATGGAGAGCCGCGGCTGCTCCAGGTCGAGCAGGCGCGAGATCAGCTCGATGCGCGAGCGCTGCCTCGCCTCGTAGCAGACCTGCTCGATGGAGTCGACGGTGAGGCTTTCCCGCTGGATCTGGACGAGCTGGGGATCCTTGCCGTAGCGCTGGATGATGCGTCCGACCGCGTCGTTCATCGTCGCGGAGAAGAAGAGGGTCTGGCGCTCTTCGGGCAGGGCGCGGAGCAGGTCCTCCATCTCGTCGGCGAAGCCCATGTCCAGCATGCGGTCGGCCTCGTCGAGGACCGTGATGCGGATCGAGGAGAGGTCGAGGGTGCCCCGCTCGACGTGGTCGATGAGCCGGCCCGGCGTGCCCACGACGACTTGGACGCCCTGGTGGAGGGTGCGGATCTGGCGGTCGATGGGGGCGCCCCCGTAGACGGCCACGGCACGGAGCCTCGGCAGCTTCGCCCCGAGTCGCTGCACTTCGGCGCAGACCTGCACGGCGAGCTCCCGGGTCGGGCAGACCACCAGCATCTGCGGCTCGGGGCTCTCGCAGTCGATCCGGGCGAGCCCGGCCAGGCCGAAGGCGGCGGTCTTTCCGGATCCGGTTTCGGAAAGGCCGATGAGGTCCTTGCCCTCCAAGGCGAGGGGAATGGAGACGGCCTGGATGTTCGAGGGCGCCTCGTAGCCGAGCTGTTCGACGACGGCGAGGAGCGGCTCGGGCAGGCCGAGGTCGGAGAAGGTGGTGTGGTTCACAGCGAGGGACGGGTAGGTTGGGACACCCGTCACAGCGCAACGACAGAACCGGGTGGACGGGGAGAATACTCGCCTTTCGCCCGAGCGAAAGCGGAACCTTGCGGCGGTTTCGGCAACGCCGGGCCCGCCCCTCGCCGGTCCCGCCCGTTCCCTTTCCCGGCGAGCCTAGGATCCCGCGTCTTCGAAGGCGGCCTCGACCAGCAGGGCGGCGAGGGTCTGGGTCGCCTCGTCGAGCTCGGCGTTGGCCGCCTTGAGGGACTTGGCGTCGCGCCCCCCTCCGGCCAGCACCGCCTCCACCCGGGCGGCGGCGGCGGCGACGAGATCTCGCTCCTCCTCCGGCAGCCGGTCCCCGACGGCGGCGAGGGCGGCGTCCACGGCGGGAAGGAGCTCCTCGCTCTTCATCCTCGCCTCGGTCCAGACCCGCTCGTTCATGTCCTCGAAGGCGAGGTCGATGGATTCGCCGATCATGCGCTCGACGGCGGCGTCCTCGACGTCGATGGCGGCGGCGCGAATCTCGAGGAGGTGGTCCCGGCCGGTCGCGGTGTCGCGGGCGAGGACTTCGAGGAGCCCGTCGCGGTTGATCGAGAACTGCACGCCGACCCGCGCACTGCCTTTGGGCCCGGGCGAGAAGGGGACCACGACTTCGCCGAGCAGCCAGTTGTCCTTCGCCAGCTCGCGCTCGCCCTGGAGGATGCGGATGGCCATGGACTCCTGCCCGGCGACGGCGTTGGTGAAGAGCTCGCCCGCCTTCGCCGGGATGGTCGAATTGCGCGGGATGATCACGTTCATCAGGCCGCCGAAGGTCTCGATGCCGAGCGAGAGAGGGGTGACGTCGACGAGCAGGACCTGCCGGACGCGGCCGCAGAGCATGCCGGCCTGGATCGCCGCGCCGAGGGCGACCGCCTCGTCGGGATGCTGGGAGAGGTCGGGGTCGAGTCCGAACCAGTCCCGCAGCGACTCCCGCACCAGGGGGATGCGCGTGCTGCCGCCGACGAGGACGAGCCGCTGGATCGGACCCGCGCCCTTTTTCTCCGCCTCGGCGAAGGCGCGTCGGCAGATCGGCGCGGTGCGGTCGAGGATGGGCCGGGCGAGGCGTTCGAAACGCTCCCGGGTCACCTCGGTCTCGTAGCTCTCCTCGCCGCGGAAGAAGGGCAGGCGGACCAGTGC
>CAYMMC010000071.1:0-9919 GCA_964391125.1 uncultured Akkermansia sp. | reverse complement strand
ACGCCGACCCGCCGCACGCCCGAAAGCAGATACCATGCCGAACACTATTGGCTGGCAGCCCATGCCACTGCCAAGGCCACCGCAGCTTCCTTTGTTGTGCCGGAAACGGTCGTTAATCCGCCTCAGGCGTTCGCCTCGGCCTTCTGCACGTCGAGGATCTCGACGAACTCCTTCGAGTTCCGGCGCAGCCGGACCAGGCCTTCGGTCGATTCCGTCGACAGGCCGGACTCCATCAGGATCAGTTCCGCGAAGCCCGTTACCGAGCCGATCATGTTGCGGAAATCGTGCCTCAGCTCCTTGTCGTGCAGCGAAAAGTCGGGCACGCCGTTCAGCTTCTTGCGGATCGCGGCGCCCGAACTTTCGATGTAGCCGAACAGTTCGGGGCCATCCTCCCCGTATTCCCCGATGCGGGGACGCAGCGCCACGGCCGTCCGCACGATGTCGCGAGCAATTTCACGAAGGCGGTTCAACGAAGGGTCGTCTCCCATCACGTCCTCGACTTCGACTTCGGCGGGAAGCCGGGCACGCTCGACCTCTCGCTTCAGCGCCTCGACCAGTTGGCGATTGCCGTCGTGGGTGGGATAGACGCTTCGAAAGCCCGCCGCCCGCGCCTTCTCGAACAAGGGCTGGCTCGCCGTCGAGGCGAGGCCGAAGAACGGCGTTTCCGCCAGAGCGCCGGTCTCCCGAACTGCCTGCACCGCGCTCCAAAGGCCCAGTTCGGCGAGGTCGAGATCGACCAGCATGAAGTCCGGAGTGTGCTGGCGGCAGAACTCGACCATCTGGATCGGGTTCCAAACCACGGCCGTCTGAAACCCCTCCTGCCCGAGGGCCTGCTGATAGCGTTCTCCAGTCTGGCGCTCGCCGGCGACGATCAAGATTCTGTTCATGATTCAAGGGATGAATTTGAATTAATGATAAATAATCGAATTTCCATAAATTTACCACTTTTAAAGTTTATTCCAACGGAAATTTATAAAATTTTTAGCGAGACCGAAAAATCGCCCGTTGCGCCGCCGCGCCTCTTCGTTACAATTCTCGGCAGCGTGGACCTCTCCCCGCCACCTCCTCATCCAACCCATCATGAAACCGACACTCAGAACCCTCTGCGCCCTCGCCTTCTTCGTCAGCCCCTTGGCCCTTCATGCCGAGGAGGTCGCCGAAGTCACCCTCACCGCCGACAAGGTCCAGTTCATCTACGACGTCACGGAGTTCACCGTCAAGGCCGGCCAAAAGGTGAAGCTGACCCTCATCAATCCCGCCGACAGCGTCACCCGCCAGCCCCACAATCTTCTCGTGGTGAAGCCGGGCAAGGACATGGCCGTCGGCATGGCCTCGAACGCCGGGATGAGCGACCCCACGTTCCTGACCACGAAGCAGGCCGTTCCGGACACCGACGACGTCCTCTTCCACACCAAGCTCGTCCAACCCGGGGAGCAAGACGTGCTGGAATTCACCGCCCCCACCGAAGCCGGAGACTACCCCTATCTCTGCACCTATCCCGGCCACTGGGCGATCATGAAGGGCGTCATGAAGGTCGTCCCCTGAGCCCCTCCCTTTTCTGCCCTTTTGGAAAACCCGGCCCGGAGCTGTGCTCCGGGCCGGGTTTTTTCTTGTCCATCGTCGACTCCTGGACCATCGCCAAGGGATCGAAGCCGCGAGTCTCGTCTGCCGTCCGCTCCGGGTCCGCCACGCCCCTTGAAGTCGGTTTTTGGAAATTTTCGCTCTTTTATTTTGTATTTTTCATATTTTTCATATAAATTAACATTATTTGATATGAAGTCCCGGATCCTGATCATCGACGACAACGTCGCCCTAACCACCTTGCTGGCGAAGGCCTTGGCCAAATTCGGCCACGAACCGGTCGTCGAAAACAACCCCCTCCTCGCGGTGAACACGGTGCGGCACTACATGCCCGATCTCATCTTGCTGGACGTGATGATGCCGGAGCGGGACGGAGGGCGAGTCCTTGCGGACCTGCGCAACGACCTCTCCCTGCGCTACATTCCGGTGGTTCTCCTGACCGCGATCGCCCGCGAAGCTCAAACCCTCGCCGGCACCGGGGGGATCCAGAGCCTCGTTCTCGCCAAGCCGGTGCAATTGCAGGAGCTGCTCGACGTCATCGACTCGCAGCTCCGCGCAAGCATGAGCTACAACCAGCTCCAGGATTCCGGACCCGCACTGTCCGCTCGGCCCACCTCCCGCTCCAGCCTGAGCGTGCTGCCCGATTTCGACCGGGAGCCGCAGTGGGATCTCAGGACCTCGCCCTCGGCGGCCTTCGCCGAGCCACCGAGCGGCGACGAACGGATCTTCGCCTTCCCCAAGCGCGACGACGGCGGGCCGACGGAACCCGCCTCCCTCGGCTTCCGCACCGAGGGGTAGTCCGTACGCGCTTTCCACGTGCTTCCGTCAGCGGCGATACCGGTTCTCCAAGGCCGCATTGTCCGTGCCCGCGCCGGTGAGGCGGAAGTGGACGACGTCGTTTCTGTCGCCTCCGCGCAGCACCCCCGCGTAGAAGCGATCCGTCTTCAGTTGGTAGACCACGTGGACCGAGCCGCCCCCTCCGACGAGCGGAGCAAAGCGGCCCGTCTTGACGGCAGCGGAAACGTTCCGACCGCCCGACCGGGCCGTTGCCGTCATCCGGGGAAACTGATCTCCCGAACTCCGCAGGCGCAGATTGGCCGCCGTATCGCCGTTGTTGGCGATGGCGAGATGCGCCGTGGAACGGTTGGTCGTAAAGATCCGGCGCGAATAGCTGATGGTTTGCCGCGCCTTGGCAGTGCGGCGATCATAGACGCCCGCTCCGCGGAGCTTGGTCCCGGCCTTGCCAATCAGCAGATCCGCCCGGGCGGGCCGGGGGAGCTGGGCGGTGGGTTGGACCGGGGATGTCGCCGTCGTCAGGATGAGGCTCCAAGCGTCCAGGTTGCCTATGTCGCCCGGTGCATTGTCGATAATGGTGAGGGTCCAGGCGCCGTCGGCGGTTTCGCCGTTGAAACCGCCGAGAAAGGAGAGTTCGTCGTCCGCCGTTGTGGGATGGTAGCTTCCGCTGGGGATGATCGACACCGAAGCGTCGACGACTTTCGTCGCCGCGTCGTCGTCGAAGGTGTAGGTTCCGTCGAAGTTGCTGCTGCTACCGAATGTCGAGCCTGGGCTCACCCCCGGCCGGGCGATCAGATCCACGCTGGTCCCTTGAGGGGAAGTCACCGTGAGGATCAGATCGCCGACCCAAGTGTGGCTCCCGGTGAACTCCACGTTCAAATCCACGATGGAACCCGTGCCGCTGGGGACGGTGATCGTCGAAACGGTCGTGTCCCGATCCGGCAGGGCAAGGGGGGTGTCCGCCGACGTGAAGGTCTGGGAAACTCCATGCGAAGCAGAGAGCGAGAGAGCCGCGGCGATCAGCCAGCAGGCTTTGATGGGGGGTGAGTCGGGCAGGTTCATGAGCAGACGAGTGGAACCAGCGCTCTACCATGAAGCGGGGAAAGTCAATGGAAAGTTAGGGTTTCGCGAACCTTCCGCCACCCGTCTTGACGCGATTCGATCTTCGCGCCGCACCTTCACCAGGCCGTCCAGCCGCCGTCGACCAGGAGGTTCTGGCCGGTGACGTAGCTGCTGGCCTCGCTCGCGAGAAAGACGAGCGCGCCCTTCAGCTCCTCGGGCCGCCCCATGCGGGCCATGGGCGATTTCTCGACGAGCCGTTCCACCATCCCGGCCTCGGCGGCGGGGCCGGGAAAGGGGCCGGGGGAAAGGCAGTTCACCCGCACCCCGTCCTTCGCCCAATAGACCGCGAGATGCCGCGCCATGTGGACGATGCCGCCCTTGAGCGCGTGGTAGGCGACCGGGCTGGCCGGAACGATCCCCTTGTAGGCGTCCGGGTAGGAGCCGACCACGCCGTACATCGAGCCGACCAGGACGACGCTGCCCCCTCCCCCCCGCGCCGCGGCGTGGTCGCGCAGCTTCCGGGCCAGAAGGAAGTAGCCGGTCGCGTTGGCGAGGCTGCGGCTGAATTCCTCGCCGGTCACCGTCGTGAGGTCCGAGGCGTTCGCGGCGTGGCCGTTGTTGACGAGGACGTCGATGCGCCCGGCCAGATCGAGAGCCTCGGCGAAGCCGCGCTCGATGGAGGCCTCGTCGAGATGGTCGAGGGCCACGCCGCAATGCCTTTGCCCCTCGCCTGCGGGCAGGGCCGCCGCGCATTGGCGGGCGCGCTCCGCGTCGCGGCTCGTCGCGACGACGTTGGCCCCGGCCTCGGCGAGGGCGCGCGACATGGCCGAGCCGAGCCAGCCGCCCGCACCGCTGATCAGGGCGGTTTTCCCTCGCAGGTCGAAGAGTTCGGAGACGGTGCGTTCGGGGCTCATGCCGGGACGTTCTGCCAATTCGCCTCGTCGGCGCTGCGGTGCGAGGTGAGATTGACCTTCAGGGTGCGGATGGCGTCCTCCAGCGGACAGAGGACCTCGCCGCAGCCCTCGATGGCGTCGAGGAAGGCGGTGTTCTGGACCCGGTAGATCTCGTCGCGGTCGGGCACCTCGGCCGTCTCGTGGGTCCACGTTCCGCCCGGCTCGGCCATCCAGGACCAGCGCTTCTGCGCGTATTCGGCCCTCAGCGTGCCGCCCTCGCAAACGACGGTCATGGTCACTTCGTCGGGATGCTGGTAGAGGTTGAGGGCGTAGGTCCCCATCGCCCCCCCCGCGTGCCGCGCCAGGGTGTGGACGGTGTCCTCGACCGAGACGCCCTCGAGCGCTTGGTGGGCGGCGTCGGTGACGAGGCGGCGAATCGGTCCGGCGAGCCAGTCGCCCACGTTGTACATGTGGGTGATCATGTCGTTGATGGCCCCTCCGCCCATCTCCGGCCGGGCGAAGTAGATCTCCCGGTAGGCGGGCCGGATGTGGGCGAAGGCCTGGCCCGAGGAGATCGAAAGGGCGATCGGCTTGCCGAAGCGGCCCGAGGCGACGGCGCGGCGCAGCGCCATCGTCGCCGGATGGGCGCGGTGGACGTAGCCGACCGCGACCGTCAGCCCCTCTTCCGAGACGAGGCGGGCGTAGTCCTCGGCGCCGTCGAGCGCCAGGCTGAGCGGCTTCTCCATCAGTTGGTGGACGCCGAGACGGGCGAGCCGCGTCCCGATGGCGAGGTGCGTGGGGGCCGGAGTCGCCACCACGGCCGCGTCGTAGGCGCCCTTGGCCAGCGCGGTGTCGAGATCGGCGAAGGCGAAGGCCTCGGGAATGCCGTAGTCGGCGGCGATCCGAGCGCGTCGCTCGGCCAGGGGCTCGCAAAAGGCGATCGCGTCGCAGCGGTCGATCTGCTGGAACACGCGCAGATGCCGTTCGCCGATGGAGCCGGCGCCAATGACGAGGAGTCTCATGGAAAAGGGCGTAGAAAGGGCAGTTCGGCCCCCACCGGGGCCGCTACGGCGAGCCAAGCCCATCCGATCGCCTTTGGCAATCCCGGAACGCGGCACGAAGGCGACGCGATGGCGGAAGGGGGCGCCGGCGGGAGGATGCGGGTGCTACGCGAACCCGCGCCATTCCGCGCTTGCCCAAGGCCTTCCCCGTCGGCTAACAAGAGCCCGTCATGAGCGCCTCTCTCGCCGGAGTCCTTCCGGTTTTCCAAACCCCCTACCATCCCGACGAAACGATCGACTTCGAGACGCTCGCCCGCGAGATCGACTGGCTCTTCGCCCAAGGCTGCGACGGCATCGTCGTTGCCATGGTCTCGGAGATCCTGCGCCTTTCCGACCGCGAGCGCGACCAGCTCGCCACGGAGGCCTGCGTCCTCGCCGCCGGCAAGGGGCCCGTCGTCGTCAGCGTCGGCGCCGAAAGCACCCACGTCGCCGAGGCCCGCGCCCGTCACGCCGAGGCCTGCGGCGCCGCGGCGCTGATGGCCATCCCGCCCGTCTCCATCGGCGTGGACGAAGGCGAGCTTTGGCTCTACTACCGCCGCCTCCTCGAGGTCGTGTCCATTCCCATGGTCGTGCAGGACGCCTCCGGCTACGTCGGCCGCCCCATGTCCATCGACTTCCAGGCGCGGCTCCTCGACGAGTTCGGCCCCGAGCGCGTTCTGTTCAAGCCCGAGGCCTCCCCCATCGGCCCCCGTCTCTCCGCCCTGCGCGACGCCACCGGCGGAGCGGCCCGGATCTACGAGGGCACCGGGGGCATTGCCCTCGTCGACTCCCATCAACGCGGCATCCACGGCACCATGCCCGGGGCCGACCTCGTCACCGCCATCGTTCCGCTCTGGCGCGCCCTCGAAGCCGGCGAGCTGGCCACCGCCGCCCGCATCCACGAACCGCTCAGCGCCCTCGTCTCCCTCCAGGCCGGTCTCGATGGCTTCCTCGCGGTGGAGAAGCATCTCCTCCGACGCCAGGGCGTGTTCCACAACGAGATCGTGCGCGGCCCGCGCGGCTTCGTCCTCGACGCGGAGACCCGGCGCGAGGCCGACCGCCTCTTCGACCGCCTCCAGGAAGCCGTCGCCGACACCCGCGAACCATGATCATCGACGTCCACAGCCACGCCTGGCCCTTTCCCGAGGCCTTCAGCGACGACTTCATCCGCCAGGCCTCCGCCGCCCGGGGCGACAACACCACCGTGGACATCTCCGTCGCCTACGAGGCCTACCGCGCCACCGCGCCGCCGGAGACCCGCAGCGTCGTCTTCGGAGGAAAGGCCCGGCTCGCCGGCATCTGGGTCGACGACGCCTACGTCGCGGACTACGTCGGAGCGCATCCCGAGACGCTGCTCGGCTTCCTCTCCGTCGACCCGACCCAGCCGGACTGGCAGGACGAGCTCCGCCACGGACACGAGGCACTGGGCCTGCGCGGGGTGAAGCTGCTGCCCATGTACGCCGGATTCCAGGTCTGCGACCCCTCGCTGGAGCCGCTCTGGGAATACTGCGAGCGGCACGGCCTGCCCGTGCTGATGCACACCGGCACCACCTTCATCCGGCAGGCGCCGCTCGACTGCACCTTCCCCCGCCTCGTCGAGCCGGTGGCCCTGAAGCATCCCGGCGTCACATTCGTCCTCGCCCATCTCGGCCATCCCTGGGAGGGCGAATGCGTCGTCACCATCCGCAAGCATCCGAACGTCTACGCCGACCTCAGCGCTCTGCACTACCGCCCCTTCCAGCTCTACCAGAGCCTCATGCTGGTGCAGGAATACGGAGTCTGGGACAAGGTGCTCTTCGGCTCCGACTATCCCTTCACCACCGTGGACGCCTCCATCGAGGGACTGCGCGGATTGAACCGGATGCTGGAGGGCACCGCCCTGCCGCGGCTCGACGAGGACAGGATCGAGGAACTGATCCACCGCGAGACCTTGCCGCTGCTGGGGCTGGAGTGACGCGGCCCAAACCGTCGGAGGCCCCTCCCCGCTCGGCTCCTGGGGCCGAGCGACGGGACGTCCGCGCCGCGATCGGCGGCATCTTCGGGATGCCGCCGGGCCGAACTCATCGGATCTCGAAGATCGCCTCGACTTCGACGGCGGCGCCGGTCGGGAGGGCGGCGAAGCCGAGGGCGCTGCGGGCGTGGTAGCCGTCGCCGTCCTTGCCGTAGAGCTCGTGAACCAGGTCCGAAGCCCCGTTGATGACGAGATGCTGGTCGGTGAAGTCGGGGGCCGAGTAGACGCAGCCGAGCAGCTTGACGCAGCGCAGACCGTCCAGCGTGCCGTGCGTGTGGTGGACCGAACGGAGGATCTTCTCCATGCAGTCCTTCGCGGCGGCGTAGCCCTGCTCGACGTCGAGATCCTTCCCGAGAACGCCCTTCCGGTCGCTGACGTGGCCCGAGGTAATGAGCTGATTGCCGCTGCGGATGCAGAGATTGAGGTAACCGGGCGTGATCGGGGACAGGTCGATACCGAGGGACTTGGCTTTTTCTTGGGGAGTCATAGGTGGGGACGATGTAACGGCGGAGACGATATTTCCAGTGCGGATTGCGGCGTGATTCGGGAGTGGGCCCGGACAATCCCTTTCGCGTCCCCCAACGCCTCCTTCGGAGATCGTCGCCCGCGCCGCAACGAAGACCGGAACACGGACTCCAGGAATTTCTCCGGCGTCGAAAATTATGGCTTGGCGGAACGCGCTTGCTGCCTATGATGGTTTTGGATTTCCAGCCGGGAATCCGCCCCTCGATGCCTTTCTGCCTTTCCATGCTCCGCCTTCCGGTCGGGTTCGACGAAGCCATGTCTGCGCCCGTGCTTGCCCTGACGATGCCGCAGGCGATCGAGTTCCTCTCCCAGCACGCCCTCGCGTCCGTCGCGGCGGCGGGCGTCTTCGGGCTGCTGGTGGGCTGGCTCGCGCGACGCGGCGGGGGGGCGGCGGCTTCCGACCCGCCGGAGACGGAAGCGCCGGGCCTCCCCGAGATGAAGTGGCGCCACGAAAAGCTGGTCCTGGTCGAGCGGCAGCAGGTGGAGAAGCAGCAGCGCCTCGATGCCTTCGCCGAGGCCTCGAGGGCCTGGGAGACCTTGGAGGAGCAGAGCGCCGCCCTGCGGATGTTCGTTTTGGCCGAGCGGGTAAGGGAGGCCCGTCAGAAGGTGGGCTCGGACCTTTCCCGCATGACGATGGTGCGCGACCGCCTCGACGAGATCGCCGCGCCCATGGAGCGGGGCCGCGAGGCGGTGGGCGCCTGCCGGGGAATGGCCGAGGCCCAGGCCGTGCGCCTGGAGGAGGCGCGCGAGGCCTTGCGGGAGATCGCCGACGAAGTGCCCGGCATCGAGGGGGCGAAGGGGGAAGATCGCCTTGATCTCTCCGATCCGATCGCCCTGCGTCGCCGCCTCAAGGAGCTGAAGGGCCGCATCGTCTCGCTGCCGCAGGGCTGGGCGACCTCCGCGGAGGAGGCGGATCGCCGCATCCGCGAGCTCCTCGCGACGGTGGACGGCCCCGCCCTGGCGCCGGTGCGGGACGTGCTGCTGGTGGACGGCTCGCTCACCGCCTCGCTGGCGGGAGCGTCGGGCATCGACCTGGTCGGCGCCGTCGGCGCGGCGATCGCGACCTTGGACCGCTTGGCGAAATCGAGGGAGCCCCAAGCCGACCCGCCGGCGGACCCTGCGCCGCCCGCAGATCCGGCGCCGCCCGTGGAGACGCCTGCGGATTCCCCCGAGGGGCCTTCCTTGAGCTTGCAGTTCCCCGGGGGGGGGCTTCCCGGAGGGGAACTGCCCGATTTCGGCTTTTCCGCGCCGACGGTGTCCATCTCCGGCTTTCGCGCTCCCGAGGAGGTTCCGGCCCCGCCGCCCTCGCCCGCCGCCAAGGGCTTCCACGACCTGACCAACGGCTTGGAGGCGCGGAGCGAAACGGTCCGCGCGGGCACCGTCCCGCCGCCGCTCGAAGAGGGAGACCGCAGCCTCGTTTTGTTCTGCTCGAACGACGTCGAGCTGTGGGGCAAGACCATCTACCGCGGCGCCCGCTGCCGGGCCCGTGCCATCGAGGAGTTCCCCGAGTGGGCGAATTGGATCTCGATCCGGCGTCTCGACACCGGCGAGCGGGTCTTCGCCCCCATCCGCACCGCGAGCCTGCGGAACCGTCACTCCGCCGATCCCTACGGCTTCAACGGAACGAACGAGCTGTTCTACGGGGCGAGGCACCTCGGACTGTTCTCCGAATCCTGCCCCAACGAAGTCGAGACCCGTTTCACCTACGGGGGCTGGGGCTTCGGCCACCGCTCCAACGAGGTCGCCCCCGAGGTCGAGCAGCTTCAAGCCGCCGGCTGGGAAGGACGCGAGATCCCTTCCGACACCGTCTTCGAGATCGTGATCCACGAGGAGCTCCCCTCCCTCGGCGCCGACGACCGCCTCCTGGATTGGCCGAAACGCTAGTCGTCGGCGAAGGTGGCCCCGGCTTGGCGGAAGGTAACGAAATCGCGGCGATCCCCCCATGGAACGTCCCGGAGCTAGCGGGCTCCGGCCTTGCCCCCCTTCGCTCCCTTGCCTCGCGGCGGCGCCGA
>CAYMMC010000070.1:7528-10301 GCA_964391125.1 uncultured Akkermansia sp. | reverse complement strand
CGCCATTCGCCGTATTCCGCGTCCGATTCCCGCCTCGCCTGCTTCAGCACCTGCGCCCGGTAATGCACCAGGAAGGTGTTGGACTTGCTCGTCAGGCGGGTCTGGATGTTGGTGTAGGGCCGCTCCCTGGAGTTGTCGCCGACCAGGGCGTGATCCTTCCAGTATTGTCCGCTGTCCATCTGCGCGACCGTCGGCACGTAGCTGGCGATGGCTCCCTTGCTCCCGAGCCCGAGTCGCGAGGAGACCTCCTCGGGCACGAGGTGGATGTCGCAGATCTCGGTGGCGGACTTGAAGATGTCCGCCCCGTTGTCGAAGCGGTCGAAGAACTGCTCGATGGTGTCGTCCTCGCGGATCGCCGCGCGGAGACGGCGGCCCTGCAACTGGCCGGCGTAGGGCGCGTCGCGCCAATGGTAGCCGCGCCCCCGTCCGTGGTTGTGCTTGTAGTCCTCGTGCCACTTGTTGGGGATGCAGAGCAGGAATTCCGACCGGAAGACCCCGCGAAGGGCGGTGCTCCTCTGCACGTGGAGGAAGGGGACGATGTCGAAGTTCAGGTTCACCTTCCCGGCGGTGGAGAGGGGTTCGCTGATGGCGTAGGGCTCGACCACCGGCATCCAGAAGAGATCCATGAGGAGATGGTCCGGCGGCGAGTCGCCGCCGGGGTGGGCCTTGTATCCGTCCAGGGAGCCGTTCTTCAGCTCCGGTCGGAAGAGGAGGGTGCGCCAGGGTTCGTTCGACATCACCCCGGTCGGCAGCGAGCCGAACATCCCCGGACCCGAGACGAGCCGGTTCGGCGAGAAGTAGGCCGGTCCTCCCGTCTCCTGGCGGTCGTCCCGATTGAAGTAGGGATATTCTCCATATCTCCGCATCGAGTCCCAGTGGTCGGATTCCGATTGCATCCACTTCCCTTTGAGCGAGTGGACGTTCCCCTCGTCGGGCTTGTTGATGTAGGGGCCGTCGATCATCAGGCCGGAGCCGTTGTCGAAGTCGCCGTAGCGTTGGACGTCCTCCGACTTTTCGACGCCGAAAGGCAGGGGGATGCGAGCCCCCGAGCCATTGCCATAGCCGTAGGGATGGTTGCCGGGCAAGTGCGGAATGACGAGGTAGTCCTCATGGATGGCCGCACCGACGTAAGGGCTTCCCGTGGCCGTCGTCGTCGAATGGGCCATCGGTCCATCGCCGTAGTCGCGGTGCGGCTCGAAGATCCCATCGTTCTCCTTGACGACGGCCCGACCAGCCACGATGCGGGCGTCGCCGTGCTTGACTTCCACGGACTGCACGATGTCGTTGTAGGAGAAGAGGGTGGGACGGCTGTTGACGGAGAGATGGGCGAAGCGCCCCGAGGGCACTGCTCGTGCTTTGTTCGAAATGGACTCGCCATTGGAGATGCGAGTGTCCGTTCCCCGACCGCCCCCTGTCGAAGGATTGTTGGGATTCCCCGGATCAGAGCCGAGGCTGTTCCGTTCGAGGAAGGAGAACGAATCCTTCTCCAGCGCATCGAACTCGTTGAAACGCCCACCGATATGACTCCGATAGCTCTCCGAGTCGCCGTTGTAAATGGTGGGCGCATACCCGTAGCGTCCTTGCTTGTTCCCTCCGAGGGTGAAACTCGGCACATCGACGCTAACCTCTTGGATCAGCTCTCCTCTGTCGGCGCCAAAGCCGGTAAATCCGCCATTCGGCGCGGATCCTTCCGAGCGGTCCCCCCCATGGTAGAAGCTGAATTTCAGCTCCCCACCCTTAAAGTCGACCACCCCGGGAACGAACACCCGCCGATTGCCCGACGTCTCCACTGAAGCTCCTGTGATTTTGAACGGCACCGTCACTAGATCGTAGCGGTAGCCCTGGGCTGTCTTGTTGTCCAACGTCACTTCGTTCCCGAGGTTAGAATTCCCCACTTTGGTACCAGGAATCTTGTCATACCCCCTGTCCAAGGGCGTCAATCTCGACCGACCGCCCATGATGTCGAAGCTGGTGCCCGTATAGCGTTGCCCCTGCGGGACGCCAGCCTCATTCCTTACATTCATTGCGAAGGAGGAAGGCACTGCCATCGCGTACTCATATGGCATCAAGCCACCATATCTGCGCCCCCCCCATGCGGAATCGATGCGGTTGGTGGCGAAGATCCATTCCCAACTCGCGTTGTTCCCATCGATCCCCGTGACGAAGCCAAGGAAACGGGCCTTGTTGTTGTATGTAGCCAGATCATGTCTCTGAACGTCACTATTCAACGCTTGGAAATACATGAAGTTGTTCGTCGCGCCGTTGCGAACTTCGATTTTGATCTCCATGTCGGGATTGATCGACCCCCAGCCGATGCTCGGAGTGAAGAGATTGAAATAGAGACCGCCCTGAACAAGCTGCTCGCCCTCCCCCAGCCGCGTTACGCCATCTTTAAATGCTTGCGGGTCCAGGGCTCCACGGTTGAACTTGTTTGCCGAAGGTGACGCCAGCACGTTTTGCGTATATATCGGATCGAGGAAGGCAAGCTGCCAGTTCCAGTTTGCCGGATCCATCGCCGCCTGGTAGAGAACCACGTTGTTCTGCCGCAAGTCCGCCAACCAATCGGGCTCGAATTCTCCTTTCTCTTCGTAGGCGGCGGGATGGGGCGGAAAATTGGAGTAGATCGCTTCCGCCGGTCGGCTCTCGTTGGAGGGATCGATCCACTTGGCCCTGCGGTAGCCCGTCGCCCCCAGGTTCCTGGGCATGGGGATGTCCCCCGGCTCGGCGCAGGAGATCACGTGGACCTGGACGCTGCCCAAGGTGTAGAAGCGCC
>CAYMMC010000070.1:0-7518 GCA_964391125.1 uncultured Akkermansia sp. | reverse complement strand
CCCGATCTGCGTGTTGGCGGAGTCCCTTGGAGTCGTGTAGGTGCGATGGTCGCTGGTGTTTTTCTTCACGAAGGCGTCCTCGAAGTCCTCGAAGATCGAATCGTCGTGGAGGTTCGTCGTGCGAATGTAGTCGAAGATCTGGGTCAGGATCTGCTGCGCCTCCCCATTGGGGTACTTGGTCGTGAAGCTGTCTCCGTAGCCCGGTACCCGGGTATCCAGGAGGTTGAGCAAGTAGTTGTAGAGCACGTTGTTCCGGTCGATCCGCTCGTAGTCGTGCGTGGTGCTGTCGGCGTCCTCCCGCTTGAAGATGTACTCGTAGCGGGGATAGCCCGCGCTCGGATTCGCGTTTTCGCCCATCGAGGCGCAGTAGTGGATGAGGCGGTCGAAGGCGCTGAGCTTGGTCTGGTAGTCCGGGTCGTCGTAGTCCGCGTTGTAGATCGGCCAGATCGCCACCCGGGGCAGGTTGAACAGGTTCGTCTCGGGGGCCCGGCTGTGCGCCGTGATGAAGAACTTCGAACGCTCCAGGTACTCGCTCAGCTCGCCCGCCGGGATGGGGCGGCCCTTCGGGTCGGGGAACTCGTGCGGCTCGCGGTCCGAGCGCATGATGACGTCGTCCAGACTCGGGAAGAGGGGCTCCTTGTCGGCGACGAGCCCATTCTCCTGCGACTTGATCCGCGTGTCGATGATCTTGGTTCCGGATTCGGAGCCCCCTCCGACGACGCGGGGGACGACTCTGTAAAGCATCTCCATGGCGTCGCGGTCGTTGACGATGTCGAGGACGCCCGGCGCGAGCGCGGGGATGAGGTGGGTGGAGGCGGGATGGCCGGGGTAGCGCTGCCATTCGTTCCGCGCCGGCTGGTAGCGTCCCATGTCCATGTCCGTCTCGCCGCCGGCCTTGGGAATGTCCCAGGCCAGCCCCCCGGCGTGGGTGTTGACGTTCAGCTTGGTCGTCTCGTCGTCCGCCCAGAAGGCGAACCTCGCGACGATCGGGTTCCTCGCCGAGGGATCTCCGCTGCCCGAGGTGCGGACGAAGGAGTAGGCCTCTCCCCCTCCCCCGCCGGAGGCGCTGTCGCTCAGCACCCCGAGGGTGCCGTCGGCGAGCTGGTAGATCCATTTCACCGGCATGGCGACGTGGCCGTCGCGGGAGTCCGCGATCCGCGCCGCGTCGGTCGCCAGCTTGTTCGTGGCGAGCAGGGTCCGGCCGGGACGCTCGTTGTAGCTGAAGCCCTCGACGCCGTCCTCGTCGTCGCCGAGCTTCTGCGGCCATTTGGGAATCGAGGACGCCGCCGGATGGACGATGGGGTAGTAGACCTTCTCCCCGCGGATGACCGGCTCGTTGAGGTCGACGAAGTGGGAGGGCTTGGAGGTCCACTGTCCCAGATCCATGAAATCCCTCTGGAAATCCGACCAGTCCATCGTCTTCATCTGATCGTCGGAGTAGAGCTTGTAGGCGAAGTCCCGGTTTCCGCCGTCGTCCCATTGGCGGATCGCCCCAGGCTGGGAAGCCCAGGCCTTCTCCGTCCCCACCGTGGTCGCCTCGCGGATCTGCGCGATGACGAAGTTCACCGCCTGCTCCGCGACCTGCTGGGCCTGCAGGCCTTGGGAATAGACGTTCGACGCGCGGTGCTCGCTGCTGGCCAGCGAGAAGAAGGTCAGCACGAGGATGGTGGTGAGGGCCGTCACCGTCAGGACCGTGACGAGGGCGACGCCTTTCCGCCGCTCCTTCCGGTGCGGGGGGCGGGGGCGGCTCGGATCGAGGGTTTCCGGGAGTTTCATGCTTCGAAGGGGTGGAATCCAGACGCGAGGGAAAACGGGGGCTTCGCTTTTGACGGCGCTTTACGATGTAAACTGAAGGAAATACAAAGACAATACAAGACAATTTTCACCAATCGACGATTTTTTTGCCATTACAATGTATTTACAGGGGTTTTTGCGGCTTCGCGGGCGACGCGCGGTTTGGCTTTTTCGCCTTGGACCGGTCCGGAAGGCGCGCGGCTTTCGGCGATGGGACGCACCGCCCCGCATTTCTCTTGCCAAACTCTCGCCTGCGGCCCTACTCTGGCCGCCGGTGGACACCGACCACATCTTCCTGGAGCTCTTCCGCGACCATCCCGAGTGGCTGCGCGAGTTGACCGGCCTGCCCCTGTCCGCCGGATGCCGGGGCTCCTCCCTGGTCCTCAAGCAGCTCGAAATCCGCTGCGACCTCGTCCTCGAGCCCGGGCATCCCGCCGACCCCTGTCTGGTGGTCGAGTTCCAGCTCTACCACGACCATTCGATCTACAACCGGGTCGAGCTCGGCCGGCAAATCCTTTGGCGGCAGATCAACCCCCGCAAGGAATGCCGCCGCCGCGACTATCTCCCGCGCGAGGTCGACGCGGCGGTGGTCTTCGGCTCTCGCTCGGAGATGCCCCCGGGACGGGAGCGGCATCCGCGCGTCCGCGTGCTGTTTCTCGACGAGTTGCTCGACGCTCTGGAGCGGAGGGACCCTGCATCGCCCCTGCTGGCGGCGCTCGCCCCCTTGCGCGAGCCTCTCCTCGAGCTTGAAAAGAACGCCGCCGCGCATTACCGTCGGATCGGCGGGAGCGATTCCCTGCCCCGCGAGGACAGGGATTTGCTCGGCGAAATATTCGTTTTGCTGCTCTTGCAGCGCTTCAACACCAAAACCCGGGAGGAAATCCGAACCATGATCGCCGAACTGACACCGCTTCGCAAGACACGAGCCGGACGGGAACTCCTCGAAGAAGGCATCGAGAGGGGCGTCGAAAAGGGGATCGAGAGGGGCGTCGCCGAACTCGTCCGACGCATGGCCGGAAAAGGCCGGACTTCCGCCGAGATTTCGGAGCTGACGGACCTCTCCGTCGAGGAGATCGCTCGCTTCCTCGCGGCTCCCCTCGACCGGGAGCAGACTGGCAAGTGACGGTTCGCCTTTTTCCCTGCAGGGCAAGCGCTCCGCTTGCCGCCGCCCGAACGAAGGGTGGTTCGCGCCGATCGGGGCGGTCGCCCTACAGATGCCGGTCCGCCTCCTGGAGCCGCTCGATCTCGCGGATGAAGCCGGGATAGCTCGTCTCGATGCATTCGGCCCCGCGGATCACAGTCTCGCCGTCGGCGAAAAGGCCGGCGATGGCGAAGGCCATGGCGATGCGGTGGTCGCCGAGGGAGTGGATCTCGGCGCCTTTGAGGGCGCCGCCGCCGACGATCTCCATGCCGTCGGCGAATTCCTCGACGGTCGCGCCCATGCGGCGGAGGTTCTCGGCGACGACGGAGATGCGGTCGCTTTCCTTGACCCGCAGCTCCTGGGCGTCCCGGATCACGGTCCGGCCCTCGGCGAGGGCGGCGGCCACGGCGAGCACCGGAATTTCGTCGATCAGGGTGGGGATCTCGGCCCCGCCGATCTCGGTGGCCTTCAGTCCCCGCCCTTGGATTTCGAGAGTCCCCATGGGCTCGCAGCCGGATTCGTCGATTCTCTCCACGATCTTCGCGCCCATGCGGGCCATGGCGCGGAGGATGCCGACGCGGGTGGGATTGAGTCCGACGTCGTGGACGACGAGACGGGAGCCCGTGCGCGCCGCCGCCGCGACGATCCAGAAGGCGGCGCTGGAGATGTCGCCGGGCACCCGGATGTCGCGCGACTCCGGCGTCTGTCCGCCCCAGATCGAGACGGTGTTCCCCTCGCGGACGTTTTTGACGAGGAGGTAGTCCAGCATGCGCTCGGTGTGGTCGCGGGAGAGCTGCGGCTCGCTGACGCTGGTCTTGCCTTCGGCGGCGAGTCCGGCGAGGAGGATGGCGCTCTTCACCTGGGCGCTGGCGACGGGGGAGTCGTAGTGGATGGCGGTCAGCTTCGGCGCGCCCTGGACCTTGATCGGCGGGGTGCAGCGCTCTCCCTCGCCCACGATGCGGGCGCCCATCCGGCCCAGCGGAACGGCGACGCGGTTCATCGGGCGCTTGGAGAGCGATTCGTCCCCGGTCAGGGTCGTCTCGAAAGGCTGCGAGGCGAGGAGACCGGCGAGGAGGCGCATGGTGGTGCCGCTGTTGCCGCAGTCGATGGGCCGACCGGGATCCCGGAACTTGCCGCGGCAGCCGTGGACCCGGATGTGGGTGCCCCCCGCGCCGAGCTGCTCGATCCCCACCCCCATGGCGGAAAGCGCGGCCATGGTCGCGAGGCAGTCCTCGCTGGCGAGGAAGCCGGTGATCTCGCAGGGACCGTTGGAGAGCGCGGAGAGCATCAGCGCACGGTGGGAGACGCTCTTGTCGCCCGGGACGGCGAGCTCGGCGGAGAAATTCCTGATTCGTTTGACGCGCAGATCGGCCATGCTGGAAGTGGGTGGGGGGTAGGCGGCTCACTCCTCCCCCGAGACTTTTGGCGGGAGCGTTTCGCGGAGGCGACGGGCCTCGCACAACAAGTCGCGGAGCCGGTCCCTGTCAAGCGCGTCGAGGGCGTCCTTCCAGCGTTGCAGCTCCTCGAGAAAGGCACCGAGCCAATCCGAGACCGCCGCCGCGTTGTCGCCGAGGATGCCCGACCACATTTCCTCGGGTCCGCCGGCCACGCGGGTGGTGTCGCGGAAGCCTCCCCCGCTCAGCTCCGCCGAGCGCGGCTCCCTCCGGAGCACCGTCCGCGCCAGCGCGGCGGCGACGAGATGGGGCAGATGGCTGATGCCCGCGACGAGCGCGTCGTGCCGATCGGGATCGAGGACGGAGACCCTGCTCCCGAGCGCTTCCCAGAAGCAGGCCAGGCGCGCTAGGGCATCGGCATCCTCCGTCTCCGCCCCGTCGGGGGTCAGGATGACGGGGGCTCCCTCGAACAGGTCGGCTTCGGCATGGCGCAGGCCCTTCTTCTCCGAACCGGCCATGGGATGGCTGCCGAGAAAGCACCCTCCCCGCTCGCGCACCAAGGGCCCGATCCCGCGCACGACGGAGCCCTTCACGCTGCCGACGTCGGTGACGAGCGTCCCCGGGGCGAAGCGCCCGACTCGGGCGACGACGGCGGCCATGTGCTCGACCGGCATCGCCAGGACCACGCAGTCGGCCTTGGCGACGGCTTCTGAGGCGTCGTCGGTGGCGAGATCGACCAGGCCGGGTTCGGCCCGCAGCGCGGCGACCGACTCGGACCGGCGAGCCCAGGCGCTCAAGTTCGTCGCGGGCGTCCGGCGACGGATGGCGCGGAGGAGAGACCCCCCGATCAATCCCGGCCCGAGGACGGCGACGCTGCGAAATGGGATTCCGCTCTCCGCGCTCAGGGGACTTTGAAGTAGATTTTCTTCCCGGGGTTGTTGGGATCCGGGATTTGCACCTGCGTGCCGCGCCTGAGGGGCTCGCCCGTCGGGTTCCCGGCCGAATCGTACTTCTCGATGGAAATCCTCCCTAGCGAGGCGTGGGCCCCGGGCAGCGTCACGACCAGCGGATTGCCGGGGACGGAGTTCGCGTAGGGCATCTCGGTGGAGGAAGGCGTGGAGGGCGCGGGCGGCGGAGTCGGCTTCTCCTCGGCGGGCGGCTTCGGCGCCGGCGTCGAGCCGATGTCGCGCACGTCCCGCATGCCCGGCGCGGGGGCGGGGGCCGGCGGCGGCGTGGCCGCGCCGGGGGCGGGGGGGGCCCCGGTGTAGCCGAAGCGGCCTCCAGCTTGGTCGGGCGGAACGGGAGCCCCCGGCGCCGCCGGATCGCCCGGCTGACCATACTGGGCCGGCGGCACGGGCGTCTGCGGGGCCGGGATCTCCGGGTTCTTCGACTTGCAAGCGCCGCCCAGGATCGAGAGGCCAGCCGAAAGAGAGACGGCACAGATGGATTGGAGGTTCATATCGCGCGGCAAAGCTAAGCAAAGGCAAGAAGTTGGAAAAAGTTTTAAACTTCTCAAGCAGGAAAATAGGCCCTAATTCAGGGTTTCGCGACGATTTTTCAAGCGAGGCAACTCATAAAATCATGGGTTTCTCAAAAAAATCCAGGATTTCCACTAAATCGACGATCCATCGCTGAGTTCATTCACTCCCTTTTCAGCTCCCTGAACTCGCCTCCGGTGCGGCGCACGAGGCGGGACCATTCGGCGGCATCGCTCTCCTTCGGCTCGAAGGCGACGAAATGCACCGGCACCTTGCCTCGAGAGCCTTCGCCGAGGGCCTCGACGGCTTTCTTGATTTCATCGTAGGGCACGTTGCGGAATCCGCTGCCCCCGGGCCGCCATTGGAAGCTGGCGTCGGAAATGAGAAAGACCACGTCGGGCCGCATCGCCGCCGCTCGCTCCAGCACGCCGACGACGCCGGCGAAGTTGCTGACGACTCCGGCGGAGGAGGCGCTCATCGTCCCGCCCTTGACCCATTTGTCCTTCACCCACTGCTTGGCGAGATCTTTGTTCCCCGGCGTCGCCGCGATCAGCTCCTCGGTGAAGGGCAGGTAGTTGCCGGTGAACTGAATGAGCGAGAACTGAGCCGCCAGAGGCAGGGTGTCGATGAGCTTCAGGGTTTCCTCCTGGATCGTTTCGAGAGGCACGCCGGCGGCTTTCGCCTTGTTGACCACGCTGGCGGAGACGTCGAAGAGCAATAGGACGCGACGCCCCTCCGCCCTCACGCCGAAGAAGCTCATCCCCTGGCCCGTTCCCCCGCCGCCCATCAGGCCGCGCCCCAGGCCCGATCCGAGGGCGGCGCTGCCGACGAGCCCGTTGATCTGGTCGGAGATCAGCTCCGAAGGGTCGAGCGGCAGCATCTGGTCGAGGTCCACCTCGGGCAAGTCGGGCAGGGAGAAGGCGGCGGGCCGCGTGCTGACGAGCTTGTCCGCGAAGGCCGGCTTCGGCGCCATCGCCTCGTGCCTGGCCACGTTCATGCGGTGCTCGGGCGTCCGCGGCGGAATCCGCACCGTCTTCTTCACCTCGAAGCGGGCCTCGGGGCGGGTGAAGTGCTTCGCCACCGTCCAGATCCCGAAGAGGAGCAGGGCCACCAGATGGACCACCACGCTGCCGACGGCGATGGAGAGGACCAGGGCGCGGCGCTGGCTGCGCTCGCGGGCCACCCCGTCGGGCCGCGCACGGCGCCGGCGCGACGGGCGGGGCGGCTCCGGCGCACCGGGGGCGCGGGACGCCGGGAGCTCACTCATCGCCACCTCCCGCGAAGGTCACGCCTTGGATCCCCGCCTCGGCGCAGGCGTTCAGCACGTCGACGAGGCGCTGGTGCGGCACGGCGTCGTGCGGCGCCAGGGTCACGAGGGCCTCGGTCCTCGCGTTCTCGGCGGAGAGGCGGAGACGCGCCAGCACCGACCTCAGTTCGGGCAGCGCGGCGCTCGTCGGCGAGTCGAGCCGGCGCTCGTTCAGCACGACCTGGCCCGAAGCCTCGATGAACACGCGGGCCTCGTCGGGAATGTCGATGGCCTCCTCCTGCGCCACCTGGCCCGGCAGCCCCATGGGGATGTCGCGCTCGGGCTCGACCGGCTTCGCCGAGACCATGAAGAAGATCAGCAGCAGGAAGACCATGTCGATCATCGGCGTCATCTGCAGCTCCACGGTCTGCGTGGGTCTGGAGCGGCGGCGTCTCATCGGGGGCT
>CAYMMC010000069.1:0-10320 GCA_964391125.1 uncultured Akkermansia sp. | reverse complement strand
CCGCAATACCCTGGCCCGCTGGGTCTCGCCTTGGAAGGGGCTGGAGCGCTACACCTTCGCCCAGATCGAGTCCGGGTCGGTGCCGGAACGCCTGGTGGTGCCCTACGCCGAGGATTTTCCGCTGACCCCGGAGCTGGCCGAAAGCACGGAATGGAGCCCGGAGGCGGCGAAGCTGCGTCTGCCCGGCAGCACCCGGATCGAAGTGGACCGGGACGGACGCCTCTACGCCTTCTCCGTCCCCCCGCTGAAGGAAAGCGGAACGCTCGCCCTGCGGATCGGCGACGCCCGGGAGCGTATCGAGGTCGAGCCCCTGCCCCGTCCCGAGCTGGTCGCGCTCGAAGCCCGGGTGCGCCTGCCCGACTATCTCCGCTATGAAAGCGACCCCGTCGTGCCGGTGAGGGGAAACACCCTGGCGCTCGTCGAGGGTTCGACTCTCGCGATCCGGGGCACGGCGACGCGCGAGCTCTCCTCGGGCGAGATGGACGGCGATCCGCTCAGGGTCGAGGGCAGGGACTTCGCCACCGCCCCCTTTCCCGCCGGAGACGGACGGACGCGCATCTTCGCTTGGCGGGACGTCCACGGCCTCGAGGCGAAGCGCCCGCTCGAACTGACCGTCACCTCCCTGCCCGACGCCGCCCCCGAGATCTACGCCCATCAGGTCGAAGCCAAGCGCATGGTGCTGGAGGACGAGGTCGTGGCCTTCGACATCCGTGCGAACGACGATTTCGGCCTGCGCGAGATCGGCTTGGAATGGCGGTCCGTCGCCGCCGCCGGAGCCGAGCCCTCCCCCGCCGCCGGGGAGAAGCCGGTCTCGGCGGGCGCACCGGAGAAGACCACCGTCCAGACGCGGGGGACCTTCTCCGCCAAGCGCGAGGGGGCGCCTCCCGGCAGCTATCGCGTCCGCGCCTTCGCCAACGACTTCCATCCCCAGCGGGATCGCGTCTACTCCCCCGCCTTCGTCCTCCATGTCCTCAGTCCGCAGGAGCACGCCCGATGGCTTACCGAGGAGTTCGCCAAATGGTTCCGCAACACCCGCGAGACCTACGAGCGCGAGCAGCAGCTCCGCGAGACGAACCTCGCCCTGCGCACCCTCCCCGCCGAGGAGCTGGACCAGCCCGAGAGCCGGCGGCGCATCCAGGACCAGGCCTCCGCCGAATCCGCCAACGCCCGCCGCCTCGACGCCCTCGTCGCGGCGGGACGAGGGCTCGTCGGAGAGGCGACGAAGAATCCCGAGTTCGACGCCAAGCGCCTGGAACGCTGGGCCGAGATGATGCGCGCCCTCGACTCCATCGCCCGGGACCGCATGCCCACCGTGGCGGACTTGCTCCAGCAGACCTCCCGTGCCCCTGGCAGCGTCGGCAGTCCCGCCGCCTCCGGCGGAGCCCCGCAGGCTCCGTCGGAAACCGATGGAACCGAGCCCGAATCCCCCGGCGCGGACGCCGCGCCCCCCTCCCCTCCGACACTGGGAGGCGGCGAAACGGGCGCGGGACCCGACAAGCCTCCTCCCGCCCCGGACGAAACCTCCTCGCCCCCCTCCCCCGCCGCGCCTCTGCGACTGCCTTCGACGACTCTCGCCGGAGGCGGCGGCGGACAGCCCGAGCCCCCCGCCGCCGAGACGCCCGTCCAGAAGACGTTCGACCTTGCCTTGGAGGCGCAGCGCCAGCTCCTCGAGGAATTCGCCCGAGTCGCCGACGAGCTGGCCGCCATTCTCGCCAGCCTCGAGGCCAGCACCTTCGTGAAACGGCTCAAGGCCGCCTCCCGCAAGCAGACCGAACTCGCCGACGCGCTTTCCAAGACCCTCCCCGACGGCTTCGGTCTGCCGCGGCAGCGCGTCGCCCAGGGGATCCGCGAGATGGGCGAGGCGGCGGCGAAGGAGCAGGAGGAGCAAAGCCGCTTCGTGCATCACATCCAGACCGATCTGGAAGCCTACTACCAGCGCAAGCAGGAGGCGATCTACAAGAACGTGCTCGACCAGATGAAGGCGAGCTCCGTCGTCCCGGGCCTGAAGCGGGCGGGCGAAGAGGCGCGGGCGAACTTCGGCGGTCGGGCCGTGGCCGCCTCCGAGTTCTGGGCGGACACCCTCGACCGCTGGGCCGAGGAGCTCGTCGCCGCCGCCCCTCCGCAGGAAGGGGGGCAGGGCCCGCAGGAAGGCGCGAAAAGCCTGCCTCCCGAGATCGTCCTCCGCATCATGAGGACTTTGCAGGAGGAGATGCAGCTCCGCGACGAGACGCGCGAGATGGAGGAGACCCGCCCCGGCTTCGCCCCGGACGTCTACGCATCGAAGGCGCGCCCGCTCGCCCTCGCCCAGAACGAGCTGCGCGAGCGCATCGACGGCGTCGTCGAGGACATCCTCGCCTTGCCCGACGCGCCGGAGTTCGGGCGCGAGCTGCAGCTCCTCGCCCTCGTCTCCGACGTCATGCGGCAAGCCCACGCCGTCCTCGCCCGGCCCGACACCGGGCCCGAGGCCGTTTCCTACGAGACCGAGGCCATCGAGCTCCTGCTTCAGTCGAAGCGCCAGCAGTCCGGCGGCGGAGGAGGCGGAGGGGGAGGCAGCGATCCCAGCGGCGGCAGCCAGGGCGGCGGCGGGGGCACCGCCCTGAGCGACATCGGGCCTCAAGGCGCCTCCGCGGGCGAGGGCCCTGCCCCCGCGTCCCGCGAGGTCGAGCAATCCACCGGCAAGGCCGGGCGAGAACTTCCCGAGGAGTTCCGCCGCGGCCTCGACAGCTATTTCAACGCCCTCGAATCGAACTGACCCCCTCCATGAGAGTCCTCTCCTTTCTGCCCCTCCTCCTCTTCGCCGCGCCGCTGGCCGCGCAGGAGATCGACGAGCCCGATCCCTTCGTCGTCCTCGGCGAAAAGGCGGGCGACGCGACGACCGACGCCGAGGGGAAGGGCGAGGCCTCCGGCGAGGTGCCCGAGCCGGTGCCGCTGAACGCCCAGATCTCCCTGCACATCCTCAAGCTCGCCGAGACCGAACGCGACAAGCGCATGGGCTTCATGCGCATCGTCATCGACGACATCGCCCGGCTCTGCGACCTCGACGAGGCCCAGCGGGAGCGTCTCGAACTCGCCGCCAAGGGCGCCTCCGAGCGCTCCATGAAGGAATGGCACGAACAGGCCGAGCGCTATTTCCGCACCCGCCTGGAGAGCACCGACCCCGACGCCGCCAAGGAAATGCTCGAGGGCATGGGCGGCGTCAACATCGGCGGAAACCGCTCCGAGGAGGAAGGCGAGTCCCTCGACCTGTGGAAGGATTCGCTCGAGGGAGTCCTCACCGCGGATCAAGTGGCGCGCTACGAGGCCGTCCTCGCCCAGCGCGAGGCCGCCCGCATCGACGCCTTCGCCCGCATGTCCCTCTCCTCCATCGACGACCACCTGCGCCTCACTCCCGACCAGCGGGCCGACATGGACGAGATCGTGCGGAGCGCCGCCGCCGAGCATCTCTCGGAAGTGCAGAAATACTGGGGCGACTACTACGAGCGCGGCATGCTGATGTCGCTCGCCAATGCCGCCGACGAGGACGACCTGCGCTCCGTGCTGACCGGCCAGCAATACGACCGCCTCCGCGAAGCGACTTCGAACTTCGACCACTTCTGGGATCAGAAGCGACGCCTCAAACGGGCCAAGGAGAAGGCCGCGGAACGCCGCAAGGGCAAGGCGGCCGAGCCCAAGCCCGCGGAATCCGCCGACGAGCAGCCGAAAGAGGCCGGAGCCGCCGTCCGGCTCCCCGGCGGCGGCATTCGCGTGAAAGTCCAGTGAAGTCCGCCCTGATGCGCCCTCTCCTCCCAGCGATCCTCCTTTCCCTCCTCGCCCCCCTCGCGGCGCAGGAGGCGGATCCCTCGATCCGGCTCGGCGGTGAAATCCCGCCGGAGGTCGACACGGTCTACGAGCGCGGCC
This sequence comes from uncultured Akkermansia sp., assembly GCA_964391125.1. GTDB lineage: Bacteria > Verrucomicrobiota > Verrucomicrobiia > Verrucomicrobiales > DEV007 > Arctic95D-9. The sequence goes on along the minus strand of CAYMMC010000069.1, from coordinate 6,423 downwards.
TCGCCTACCTCGCCCGCACCCAGAGCGAGGATGGATCCTGGCGCAGCCGCTCCGAGCACGGCATCACCGGGATCTGCCTGATGGCCTTTCTCGCCAGCGGCGAGGACCCGAACTTCGGCGCCCATCGGCATCACATCAAGCGCGCCCTGCGCTCGATCGTCGCCGGGCAGGAGCGCGACACGGGCTACATCCCGAACAGCATGTATCACCACGGTTTCGCCATGCTCGCCCTCGCCGAGGCCTACGGGGCGGTCGACGAGGCCACCCTGTGGGACGGCACCGAGGCCGCAGGCTCGCGCCAATCCATCGCCGAAACGCTGGAAAAGGCCATCGTCCTCGCCGTGAACGCACAAAAGGCGAACCGCTGGGGCGGCTGGCGCTATTCTCCCACCTCGACCGACGCCGACACCTCGGTGACGGGCTGCGTCCTGATGGGGCTGCTGGCCTGCCGCAACGCCGGTCTCGCCGTGCCCGACGAGTGCATCGACAACGCCCTCGTCTACATGCAGCGGAATACCGCCTCCTCCGGCTTCGTCGCCTACAGCGGCGGCATCGGCGGCGGTGGCGAATCGATGGCCCGCTCTGCCGTCGCGACCCTCGTCTACGCCGTCGGGCACCAGCGAGAGACCGACGAATACAAGGCCGCCCTCGGACACATCGCGGCCCGGCTCGACCACCGCGAGACCGCCCATCCCCACTACTTCCACTACTACATGGCCCAGGCCCTTTTCCAAGGCCACCCCGAGGCCTGGGAGCGCTGGAACCGCACCCACGCCCTCGCGCTCGCCGAGCAGCAGGCCCCCGACGGCAGCTTTCCGGGCAGCTACGGCGAGGCCTACGGCACGGCCATGTCGCTGCTCTCCCTCGCGCTGAGCTACCGCTTCCTGCCCATCTACGAACGCTTCTAAAACGCCCATGCGCCGCCCCAGCCAACCCTGTCGAGCCGCCCGCCAGACCCTCCTGGCGCTGATCGCGGGACTTGCGGTGGCTTCATTTCCGGCACAGGGACAATTCCGAAATTCGCCTAAAAAGGGCTCCCCAGCCACTGACAATAAGGGAGATGCCATTTCAATTCAAAAAGGAAGCGTTCGGATGCGCTGGCGAAACGGGGACGAGCTCACCGGCGTCCTGCACGATGGCCCCGAGGGGCTCGTCCGTTTTTCCGCGCCGTCCTTCGCCGCGCCTTTCGATCTCGATCCGGCGCAGTTGACGGGACTGCGCTTCCCCCCTCCCTCCGCGTCTTCGCCGGCGGAGGTCGGAGGCGCCCCCCTGTTCGAACTCTTCCTGAGAAACGGCGACCGCCTCCGGGGACGTCTCCTTGCGGCCGATCGCGAACGGCTCCTGTTCCGGGCCGCCCCCTTCGCCTCGCCCGTCTCGATCCGTCGCGGCGAGGCCCTGCGGCTGGTGCGGGCGGGATCGGACGGCGGCTTTTCCGGGCTTGGCGAGATCGGCGACTGGACATCGACCGGGCGGGACCGCAAGCCGACGGACTGGTTCGCCGACTTGCGCGGCGAGCTGGCGACCCATCAGTGGACGGGCAATCTCTTTCGCGAGATCGACTTGCCCGAACGGGTCGAAATCCGCGTCCGGGCGCGCTTTCCCGAAGGCAAGCCGAACTTCGACATGGGGCTGCTCCGCGACCCCCGCCGCGGCCCCATGCTGGAGACTTGGGACGGGCACCTCGTCCTGACCCACCGCACCCGCTTCGCTCCCGTGCTGCACCTCGACGAGACCACGCGCGAGCTCCATCTGCGGCTATTCTGGGACCAGCTCGCCGGAAAGATCCTGCTGTGCGACTCCACCGGAAGAGTCCTCGCCTCGCTCGAGGGCGAGACCGCCCCGCCCAATCCCGACGTCTCCAGGCGCGCCTCCGACCCTCTGCGGCGCGGCTTTTCCATCCTCAGCCGCAATCCCGAGATGAAGCTGGTCTCCCTGGAAGTGCGGGAATGGGACGGCGCCGCCGTGCCGGTGGTCGACCCGAACCGCGCCCGTCTGCAACTGCGCGACGGTCCCGCCCATTTCGGAGCCGAGGACGCCGCGCTGCCGGAGGGTTCGGACCGTCTCCTCGTCGGGTCCGATCGCCACTCCCTCGACGAACTCGTCGAATGGGTCTTCGCCCCCGAGCCCACGTCGGAGGCGACCCCCTTGGCCCTGCCGGCGCCGGAGCGGGCGACGCGGATCGCCTGGAGCTCGGGCACCACCCTGAGCGGCGACTATCTCCGTTTCGGCATGGGCGAACTCACGTTCCAGCCGCCCTGGGCCGAGGGGCCGCTCGCCGTCTCCCTCGCCGGGGCGCGGGAGATCCGCTTTCCCGAGACCGTCGCGCCGCTGGCCGCCGGCGCCGACGTCCTGACGCTGGACGGGACGGCCCTGCGCGGCAACCTCCGCCTCTCCGCCGAAGGGGGCAGCCTGCTCGCCTGGCAGCCTCCCGGCGCCGCCGCCGCCGTGTCCTTCGCCGAGGAGAGCTCCTTCTCCATCGTCCGCGGCGTCCCTCCCGCAGGCGAGCTCGCGTCCCCCGTGCGCCTGGGACAGACCCGGCTCCATCTCGCCGACGAAGAAATCCTCGTCGGCGACCTCGTCGCCCTCGATCCCGAGACCATCGTCTTCGAGAGCCGCGTCACCGGCCGCGTCGAGCTCCCCGCCAGCCAAGTCAGAGCCATCGACATCGGTGCGCCGGAGCGCGTCCTCGAAGGCTTCCGCGACCCGGAATGGGAGGCGATCGAGGAAAGCGCCGAATCCGTCGCCATCGAGCCCGAATCGGCCACCATGCGCGACGGCGGCTTCGGCAATCCCTCCATCCTCCTAGGCGACCGCATCCGCTTCGACGTCGAATGGCAGGAATCCTACGGCGCCATGACACTGCGCCTCTTCGCCTCCGGCGCGGACACCGGCGACCCCTCGACCGATCTCGTCTTCGCCGCGCAGGGAAACCGGCTCTTCATCGGCAAGCTCAACGCGAACGGCGCCTTCTCCTTCTCCGGCGACCAGATCCCCATCGTCGCCAACCGGGCCTCCGTCGATCTGGCGCTTCGGTCGGGGGAGGTCGAGGTCCGCGTCAACGGAAAGTCCTCGCTGACCCTTCAGACCGATCCCGGCAGCGTCTCCGGCAACGGCATCTATTTCCAGATGGGCGGAGGCTGGCAGGGCTGGAACCAGGCGAGAAGCCCCATCGTCCTGAGCCGCTTCCGCATCGACAGCTCCCCCGGCAGCATTCCCCGCCGCGTCGTCGATCCCCGGGCCAAGACCCAGGTCCTCGCCATCCCGCGCTCCCTGCGCGAACAGCCCCCCACCCACCTGCTCGTCGCGCCGAACGGCGACCTTCTCCGCGGCGCCCTCGTCTCGGTGGGCCGCGAAGCCATCGAGTTCCACGCCAAGGGGGAGACCCTCTCCCTCCCCCGCGCCCGGGTCTCGAGCATCGTCCGGCTCGGGCCTCCCCTCCCCGCGCCCTCCCCGACCTCGGGCGCGGAGGGCGGCGACGATCCCTCCGGCGCCGCCGCTCCCGAGGCCGGAACGACGGAGGCGGAAGAAGGCGAGGAGCCCGGCGCAAGCAGTTCCGACGCCCTCGCCGAAGAGCGCCGCCAGCTCGCTCTCGCCGACTACGGCTTCCGCGTCACCCACCGGCTCGTCCTGCGGGACGGGACCCGCCTGCGCCTCCTCGGGAATGGCGTCGAAGACGCCCGGCTCGTCGGCGAGTCGCCCGTGCTGGGGAAATGCCTCGTCGCCCTCGATCAGATCCGGGAAGTCGGACGCACCCCCGCCCTTCCGCTGCAAGACGCCCCGCCGATGGACTTCGTCGCCTTCCACGACTGGCGGCCCGTCCTCGCCCCCGATCCCGCCATTCCCGACGCCGACGGACCGCCCGCCTCCCCGCTGGTGGGCACGGAGGCTCCCGAGTTCGAGCTGACCATGCTCGACGACAGCAGCTTCCGTCTCGCCGACCAGCGGGGCAAAGTCGTCGTCCTCGACTTCTGGGCGACCTGGTGCGGGCCCTGCATCAAGGCCATGCCCGAGGTGCTCGCCGCCGTGACCGCCTTCCCCGCCGAAGCCGTGGCCTTCCTCGCGGTCAACCAAGGCGAGACGCCCCCGCTCGTCTCCGAGTTCCTCGAGGCCCGCGAATGGCAGGACACCCCCGTCGCCTTGGACTTCAACCTGAAGGTCGGCCAATCCTACCAGGCCGAGGGCATTCCCCATACCGTCGTGATCGACCCCGAGGGCAAGATCGCCTGGGTTCATTCGGGCTTCTCCCCCGAATTGAAGCAGAAGCTCTTCGAAGCGATCGCACGAGTGCTCTCGCGGCAGTGAACAGAGCCCGGTCCGGCGTCGAGTTCCAATCCCAAGACCCGACGACGACTCCGATTCGAGTCCCCGTCACCGTATCGAGGATAAAAATCCATCTTTCCGCGATAGCGGCGCTTTCCTTCCTCCCTCTGCTCGCTACACTCCCTCGCCATGGCCCGATCGATTCTCTTTCTTTGCCTCCTCTCCTTCCTTCCCTCCGGACTCCTCCGTGCCCAGGACGCGCCCGAAGCGGTCGCTCCGAAGGAGGTCGTCAACCTCCTCGCCGACCCCGAATGGAAGGATTTCGTGGTCAACCTCAATCCCAAGACCTCGCTCTCGGACGATCCGAAGAAGATCTGGGCCATCGACGGGGACGGGCTCCTGCGCGTCGGCGGCGAAGGCATGGGCTACATCCGCACCAAACAGGCCTACCGCGACTACCACCTCGTCATCGACTACCAATGGGGCGAGCGCACCCACGGCTCCCGCGCCGACCGCGCCCGCGACTGCGGCCTGCTGCTCCACTGCTTCGGGCCCGACGGGGCCTACGGCGTCACTTGGATGAGCAGCATCGAGGCCCAGCTCATCGAAGGCGGCAGCGGCGACATCCTCGTGCTCGCGGCCAAGGCCGAGGACGGCAGCATCGCCCCCACCAAGGTCGCCGCCGAGGTGAAGCGCGACCGCGACGGCGAACCCGTCTGGACGAAGGGCGCGCCGAAGGAGGCCTTCCCCGCCGAGGGCAAGACCATGGCCCGCATCAACTGGCGCGACCGCGATCCGGACTGGGCCGACGTGAAGGGCTACCGGGGGGCCAAGGACATCGAGAACCCGGTCGGCGAATGGAACCGCATGGAGGTCATCTGCGCCGGCGACACCATGCGCATCCTCCTCAACGGCGAGCTTGTCAACGAAGTCACCGACTGCCATCCCAGCGCCGGCTTCGTCGGCCTGCAGAGCGAGTTCGCCGCCTGCCTGATCCGGCGCTTCGAGCTCCACCCCCTCGGCGGCTTCTCCGAAACATGGACGGCGGAGGAGCGCTCCACCGACATGGGCTACGACGTCTCGGGCGACAGCATCCTCCCGCGCCGCTTCCCCCTCAGCCCCGAGGAGAGCGCCAAGCAGTGGGTCGTCGACGGCGACTACGAGGTCCAGCTCGTCGCGAGCGAGCCCCTCACCTGCGACCCCGTCGACATCGTTTGGGACGAGAGGGGCCGGATGTTCGTCGCGGAGATGGGCGACTACCCCCTCCCCGTCGGGGACGGCGGCCCCCACCTCTCCCGCATCCGCCTGCTCGTGGACAGCGACGGCGACGGCATCATGGACAAGGCCACGACCTGGGCCGACGACCTCGACCACGTCCAGGGCCTGATGCCGATGAAGGGTGGGCTGCTCGCCACCACCCGCACCGCCATCCTCTTCCTCGAGGACACCGACGGCGACGACGTCGCCGACGCGAGAAAGACGCTCTTCACCCTGAACGAGCCGAACCACAACCAGCTCCAAGTCTCCAGCCCACGCTACGGCCTCGACAACCGCGTCTGGCTCAGCAACGGCCTCGACGGCAAGGAGATCTACCCCGGCGACCAGCCGGACAAAATCCTCGAAATCAACAAGATGAACCTGCGCTACGACCCCCGTAGCGGCGAGATCGAACCCGTCACGGGCACGGGACAGTTCGGCGGCGCGCTCGACGCCTTCAACCGGCATTTCTTCAACACCAACCGCAACCCGGTCATCTTCGCGGTGATGCCCCTGGAGGCGGCGCGACGGAATCCCCTCGCCGGAATCACCACGGGGCAGGAGAACATCCAGGCCCCCGGCGCACCGGTCTACCCGCTCGCCCTCAGCCACACCACCGCCTCGGCCCACGCCGGCACCCACACCGCCGCCTGCGGCATCGGCATCTACCTCGGCGACCTCATGCCCGAACTCGCCGGCGAGGTCTTCGTCTGCGAGCCCACCGGCCAGCTCGTCACCCGGAACAAGCTCGTTCCCAACGGCGCCAGCTTCGCCGCCGAACGCGTCGGCGAGGGCCGCGACTTCCTCGTCTCCGGCGACGAGTGGACCCGCCCCGTCCAGACCCGCACCGGACCCGACGGCGCCCTCTACATCGTCGACATGTATCGCCGCTTCATCGACCACGCC
>CAYMMC010000068.1:0-10397 GCA_964391125.1 uncultured Akkermansia sp. | reverse complement strand
AGCTCTGCGGGTCGATCCGCGTCACCCGGTCGTAGCAGCCGGGGTCGAGCGGGGCCGGCAGGACGGCGGGGACCGGATACGCCGCGGCCTCGGAGCCGGCGATGGCCTCCGCGATCAGGTCGGAGGCGAAGCGATAGCCCGCCTCGTTCGGATGGGTCTCGTGGTAGTCCTTCTCCCACGTCTTGCGACCGGCGGCGATCTCGCGGGCGAGGGCGAGCCCGACGTCCACGCTGGGGACGCCGTAATGCCTCGCCACCGCCTTGTGCGCGGCGACGCTCGTCGCCTCCTCGCCTGCCTGGTGCTTTGCCAGGATGCCCGGGTTCACGAACTGCACGCAGATCGCGTCCCCCGTGGGATTGGCGGCGAAATACTGTCGCAGGATTCCCTCCAGGCCCCGGATCGAGGTCGCGCGGTCGTGCCCGGCGTCCTGATCGTCGTTCACCGCGAACTCGACGACGAGGAGATCGACCGGCCCCGCCGCGAGAACGTCGCGATGGAGGCGAAACGCCCCGGTGACGGAGCAGGTCGAGGCCAAGCCCGCATTGACGGTCTCGAACTCCGCCTCCGGCCATTGCGACTTCAGCCATTCGGGGACGAGCTTGGCATGGCCCTTCGCATTCTGCGTGATCGACCCTCCGAAGAAGGCGACGCGGAGCTTCCCGCCCCGCCCTGCCTTGGCGAGAAAGCGCCCCACGCCCTTTCCCATCTCGACCGCCGGGGCTTCCTCGGCGGAGACCGGAACGGAGGCGGCGTGGGGCAAACAAAGGAAAAGGGAAACGGAAAGGATCGGGCAGAGTTTCATCGCTCGGTGGGGCCGTCACTATTGCGGTGGCGCATCCGGCGGGAAAAGAGTTTCTTGGCCGACTGCGCAAACGCGTAGCCGATCCCGGAGTTCCATCCCCCGCACGATGAAAGCCATTCTTGCCCTCGCCCTGCTTTTCGCCGCCGCCGCCCTCGCCGAGGAGGCGCCGACCTACCACCGCGACATCGCTCCCATCGTCTACGCGAACTGCACGGGCTGCCACCGTCCCGGCGAGAGCGCGCCCTTCCCCCTGACCAGCTACGCCGAAGTCTCGCGACGGGCCCGCACGATCAGCCGGGTCGCGAACGACCGCTACATGCCGCCCTGGCACGCGAATCCCGAGACGACGCGCTTTCTCGACATGCGCCGCCTCGCCGACGGGGAGATCGCCCTGATCGACCGCTGGATCGCCGCCGGAAAGCCCGAGGGCGACCCGTCCGAGACGCCGCCCTTCCCCGACTTTCCCGAAGGCTGGCAGCTCGGCCAGCCGGACCTCGTCCTGACGATGGAGGCCGCCTACGAAGTGCCCGCCGAAGGCCGCGACATCTACCGCAACTTCGTCCTCCCCCTCGATCTGCCCGAGGACAAATGGATCAAGGCGATCGAGCTCCGCCCCTCGGCCCGCTCCGTCGTCCACCATTCGCTCTACTTCCTCGACGCCACCGGCAAGGCGCGCGAGCTGGACGGTCGGGACGGCAAGCCGGGATTCGGCGGCATGAGCTTCCTGACGGGCGCGCCCATCGGCACCTATGTCCCCGGCGCGACGCCGCGATGGCTTCCCGCCGATCTCGCCCTTCCGCTCCCGAAAGGGGCCGACCTCGTGCTGTCCACCCATTTCCATCCCTCCGGAAAGGCCGAGCGCGAGCGGACCACCGTGGGCCTGCACTTCGCCGACGCCCCGCCTTCGCGGAAGCTCCAATCCATCCAGGTGCCGCCCGCCTTCGGCCGCGGGGCCGGGATCGACATCCCGCCGGGAGCGAAGGACTACCGCATCGAGGACTCCACCACCCTGCCCGTCGACGTCGAGGCCTACTTCGTGAGCGGCCACGCCCACTACCTCTGCGAGTCCATGCTCATGACCGCGATCCTGCCGGACGGATCGGAAACCATCCTCCTCGACATCCCCGACTGGGATCTCGACTGGCAGGACACCTACCATTTCGCCGAACCGGTCGTCCTGCCCGCCGGAACGGTCCTGAAAACGGTCATCGTCTACGACAACTCCGCCGACAATCCCGACAACCCCAACGATCCTCCCGTGCGGGTGAAGTGGGGGCGCGAATCGACCGACGAGATGGGCAGCATCACCCTCTCCGGCGTGGCCCTCGACCCGGGAGACGCATCGGAACTGGACCTTTCCAACCAGGCCGGCCGGATCCGGATGCTCGCCCGGCTCCGCCGCGAATGGCGCGAGGGCGGCTTGCTGGAGCGCCTCCCCGGCGTCGTGAAACGTCTCGACGCCGACGGCGACGGACGGCTGCAGGAATCCGAGCTGCCCCAGCGGGCTCGGGAGCTCCTGCTGCGGCGCTTCGACGAGAACGGGGACAAGGCGCTCGACGCCTCCGAAATGGGACAAGTCCGGGAATGGCTCGAAGGCCTCGATGCGGGAGGCGGATCATGAAGACGCCGCTCCTCGCCTTCCTCCTCCTTTTCGGGCTCTCTCGCCTCGCCGCGGCCGGACCGGTCTCCGTCGACCTCTTCCTCGCCACCGACTGCCCCATCGCCAACGCCTACGCCCCCGAGATCGAGAGGCTCCACCAGGCCTTCCGCGGGCGGGGCGTCGCCTTCCGCCTCGTCTTTCCCGACCGGAACCTGGACGAGGCGGCGCTGCGAGCCCATCTCGCCGACTACGGGCTCACCGCCCCCTTCGTCGTGGACCACGACCGCGCCCTCGTGAAGCGGGCCCGGGCGACCACGACGCCGGAAGCCGTCCTCTACGGCGCGGACGGCGGGATCGCCTACCGCGGGGGCATCGACAACCGCTACGCGGGCTTGGGGAAACGACGCGCCGCAGCGACGGAACGCTACCTGCGCGACGCCATCGAGGCGGTCCTGGCAGGTGGGAAGCCGACCGTCGCGGCCACCGAGGCGGTCGGCTGCCTCATCGAGCCTTGAGTCCGTCGACCATGGCGCCTGCCCCGCCCAGCCCGCGATCGGTCATCGTTCGAGAGGGCCGCTCTCCACGGAAAAGCCGCCCCCGGAGAGCACGAGGCGGTCGGAGGGGGAGAAATGGGCGAGGAGCCCCTTGTCCGTCTCGACCCGGCTCACGCCCGTGAGGACGATGCGGCCCGTCACGGGGTCGAAGCTCAAACGCTCCGCCTCGGCGACGCAGGCAGGGTCGGCGCGGGTCACCCGGACGCGGTCGGCGAGGAGCACCTCCTCGCCGGGAGCGGGGAGCCGCACCGAGGCGGCTTCGATGCGGATGGCCGCCAGCTCGACGAGGACGCTCCCCTCGTAGGCGAAGCCTCCGGCGGAGGCGACGCCACGGTCCGCCGTGATCCGGATGGTCTCGCGCCGCAGCGCGTCGGCCGATTCGCCCGGGGCGGGACCGGCCACCAGCTCGAAGTCGATCCGGTGGGCGGCGCGGGGCGCTCCCGCGATCCGGGCCGGCTCCGCGTCGGAGGCCTTGGCTGCGGCGGGAGCCTCGGTGCGGACGACGAAGCGCAGCTCGTCCGAACGACGCTCGCCGGGGGCATCGACCCGGAGGGACGACAGCGCGACCAGAGCGAGCGCGACGAGGGCGGCGGCGGCCCCGACGGCGACGGCGGCGGAGCGCCATTCCCGCCCGAGCCATTCCCGCCCGAAGCGGGCGACGGCGCGGTCGGAGGCACGGCGGCGGTGGACGGTCTCCTGGAGAATGCGCAGGATCAGCTCCTCGTCCGCGCCCTCTCGCCCGAGACGGGCATGTTCGGAGAGGGCGGCGTCGACGAAGCGCTCGCTCGCGGATTCGGGAGCGAAGGAGGCGGGGCTGGCGTCGGAGTTCATGCGTCTTCGGGGGATGCGGCTTCGGCCTGTTTCGAGTCGAGACATTGCTTCAAGAGGGCGCGGGCGCGCTGGAGCCGCTTCCTCACGGCGGCGGGGGCGACGCGGAGATGTTCGGCCGTCTCGTCGCCGGTGCGGCCCTCGTAGTAGTAGGCTTCGACGGCGACGCGGAGGGTCGCGGGGAGCCGGGAGAGGCAATCCTCCAGCGCGTCGAAGAGGGAATGCTCGCGCAGGGCCCGGCTCGACTGCCAGGCGGCGATGTCGGCGTCCATCCGCGCGAGTTCGTGGTCGCCGAGGTCGTAGCGGCGGTTTTTCCGCAGCCATTCCCGCCACTTGTTCCGCACGATGCCCCTCATCCAGGTGGCGAAGTCGCGGGTCACGTCGAAGACCTCGCGCTTCTGGTAGGCGACGATGAAGGCCTCCTGCACGATGTCGCGGGCGGTCGCGGCGTCGCGCGTCAGGGCGGTCGCGTAGACGAGCAGCTCGCGGTGGTGCGCGCGGACCAGAGCGGCGAAGTCCTCCTCGCCCGTTCCGGGCAGGTCTCCCTGTTCGCGATCCGTGTCGATGTTCAAAAGCTGCATGGCCTCCTTCATGGATTGGCCTCCGACCTGTCCGATTGTGACATCCATTCGCTTCCTCCGCGAGAGGGAACCCACTCCGAATGCGCCGTTGCAAAAGGGCGTTTCCGCCGCATCGATAGGGGTTTTTCGCGATGTTCCGATCCCGCACCCTTCTCTCCGCCGCCGGCCCCCTCGCGGTGGCGCTGGCCCTGCTGGCGCTGGTTTGGTCCGACAGGAAGACCGAACCGGTCGCCGAAACCCCTTCGCCCCCCGCCCGCAAGGCGGCGCCCCCCCGCGCCCACCGTCTCGACCTCTCCACCCTGCCGCCGGACGGAGTCGTGCCGGAATGGCGCGCCAGCCAAGGCGACTTCCGCCTGACCACGCGCGAGGGCGGCACGGCGCTGGAACTTCCGCCCGAACCGATGGCCGAGGGCCAGCTCGTCTGGAACACCCTGATGGCCGGCGGCGGAACGGTGAGCGCCCGGATGTGGGGCGAGCGAAAGCGCCGCGTCGCCCCGAGATTCGCGGTCGGGCTGGTCGCGGGCAGCCCCTACTGGCTCCGCGCCGTTCCCTTGGAGAAGAAGCTGGAGATCGTCTCCACGGGCGAAGTCTCGCTGGCCTCGGCGCCCTGGGATTGGGAGAGCGAACGCAGGATCTGGCTCGAGCTCCGCTCCTCCCCCGCCGGAGCGGGCGAGGCCGGCGCGAAGACCCTCTTGGAGGGCCGGGTCTGGCACGAAGGGGAGGAGCGGCCCGAAGCGCCCTCGGTCTCCGTCGGCGTCGCCGAGGATTTCGGCTTCGTCCGCGCCGTGGCCGCCGCCGCGCCCTATGCCCTGGAGCCGGTCTACATCGATTTCCTCGGGGCGGCCTCCCGCTAGCCCGCCCATCCCCGGCGCCATACTTGCCGAAGCGTGAAATTATCCACGCTTATTGAAATCGTTGCTTCTCCCTTCGAAACAGCGGTTTCGGAGAGAAGGCCCGCCTTTTTCATTAGACAATCTTATCCAGCGCTTGCGCCATCAAAATCCCTTTGCTTCCCGCAGGGACGACCTCTACCCTAGCCGACGCATTCTTCCTGCTTCCGTATGAGATCCATTTTGTGCGCTTGCGGCCTCAGCCTGGCCTTCACCTCGTCCCTACTCTCGCAGGATTCCCGACTCGGGGATGGAAGCTGGTCCAGTTGGCGCGGGCCGCTCCAGACCGGCGTCAGTCTGGAGAGCTACCGCGACTACCAGTTCAACCCCGAGCCGCTCTGGACCGACGACATCGCCTCGCAGGGCACCCCAGTGATCCACAACGGGCGAATCTACTCCTGGGGCTACCGGGGCAAGGGCGCGGATCTGGAGGAGGTGCTCCAAGCCCGCGAGGAAGCGACCGGGAAAGTGCTCTGGGAGCGGACCAGCCACGACTTCATGTCCGACACGGTCTACGACCGCTACACCATCGGCGCGGCCACGGTCGACACGGAGAACGAGAACGTGATCCTGGCCTCGGCCTACGGGCTGGTGTCCTGCTTCAGCAAGGACGGCGACCTGGTCTGGGAGCAGTCCCTGATGGAGCGCTTCGGGCGACTCACCTTCCCCAACGCCCGGGCGGGAGCCCCGGCGATCGACTGCGACATCGTCATCCTCCACGCCGTCACGAGCTACTGGGGCGCGGACGGCCCGGCCCGCGACCGCTTTCTCGGCCTCGACAAGAACACCGGCGAGCTCATCTGGTCCTCCACCCCCGGGGTCGGCGCCCCCTTCCTCAAGGATTCGTCCTTCAGCTCCCCGGTCTTCGAGACGCGGGGCGGAAAGCGCGTCTTCTACGCCGGCACCGGATGCGGCAACGTCGTCTGCGTCAACGCGAAGGACGGGACGCCGCTCTGGCGCTTCCAGGCCACCATCGGCGGGGTCAACGCCTCCCCCGTCGTCGTCGGCGACCTTCTCTACGCCATCCACGGCACCGAGAACATCGACACGACCGAGACGGGGCGCGCCTTCGCCATCCGCATCCCGGCGGACCTCGACAATCCGGGCGGCGAGATCGACCCCGAGCAGGGCGGCGCCCCCCGCCTGCCCGACTCCGCCGAGGCCTGGCGCCTGCCCTTGGAAATGTTCACCAGCTCCCCCGTCTTCCACGGCGGCCGGATCTACCAATTCCTCAAGACCGGCGTGATCTGCTGCATCGAGGCCGAAAGCGGCAAGCTCCTCTGGGAGGAGAAGCTGGTGAACTCGCAGCTCCATGCCTCGCCTCTCTACGCCGACGGACGGCTCTACCTCTCCACCTATCCGGGCGACTTTTTCGTGATCGACGTCACCGGCGACAAGCCGGTCATCGAGCATTCCCTGAAGCTCGAGGGCAACGGCATCGGCTCGCCCTCGCTCTGCAACGGCCGGATCTACGTCCATACCACCGCGAAGCTCCACTGCTTCGAGATCGGCAACGGAGGCATCGACCTCGCCCACGCCCCGGAGGCTCCCCAGCCCGAGCCCGGCCCCCCCGCCAAGCTGATCCCCGTCCCCTCGGACGTCCTTCTGGTCGGAGGCCAGTCCATCCCCGTGCGGCTTCGCGTCACCGACGCGAACGGAAACTTCCTCCGCGAGCTCGGTCCGGAACAAGCGACCTGGGAGACCTTCATCCCGCCCACCGCCCGGGTGAAGTCGACCATGGACGCCTCCTTCGAGGGCAACGTCATCTCCGCCGCGGCCGACGCGAAGGATTCCGCCGGCGCCTGGAAGGTCCAGGCCGAAGGCCTCTCCGGGATCCTCCGGGGCCGCGTCGTCCCCGCCTTCCCCTTCGCCATCGACTTCGAAGACGCCAAGATCGGCGAGGGAGGCTTCGCCTTCCCGCCCCTTTCCTGGATCGGCGCTCGCCTGAAGTTCGACGTGCGCGAACTGGAGGGGAACAAGGTCCTCGGCAAGACCCTCGACCGCCTCCTTTTCCAGCGCTCCCTGACCTTCATCGGATCTCCCGAGTCCTCCAACTACACGGTGCAGGCCGACGTCATGACCGACGGCAACCGCCGCACCAAGTCGGTCGTCGGGCTGATCAACCAGCGCTACATCGTCTCCCTCGTCGGGAATCTCAACGCCATCGAGATCAGCTCGAACCAGGAGCGCATCGCCGTGACCGCCCCCTTCCCCATCTCCGCGAACAAATGGTACACGCTCAAGACCCGCGTCGACGTCGCCGAGGACGGATCCGGCGTGGTCCGGGGCAAGGCCTGGGCCAAGGGCGAGCCGGAACCCGAGGAGTGGACCATCGAGTTCACCCACCGGAAGGCGCACAAGAGCGGCTGCCCCGGCATCTTCGGCTTCTCGCCCCAAAGCATGAAAAGCGTCTACGTCGACAACTTCGCCGTCGTTCCGAACGACTGAGCCCCCCTTCCCGTTCTTTGCACGCCACCCGTCGCCTCCCCCCTGCCATGACCCGCACGTCAGCCTCCGTCCTTGCCCTGCTCGCCTTGATCGCCCTCGCCTTGCCCCCCTGGTCGGCGGCCGAGAAGAAGAACGGCGCGCCCCAGCCCACGCCCTCCCCCGCCGCCGGCGGCGGCGAATGGCCCACCTGGGGCCGCGACGGCACCAACAACATGGTGTCCCCCGCCAAGGGCATCCCGATCGACTTCACCTCGGGCGACCTCGACGCCGACGGCAAGGTCACCGACGCGCTCCACCTCAAGTGGGCGACCGAGATGGGCTCCCAGGCCTACGGCACCACCACGGTCAAGGACGGACGCGTCTTCATCGGCACCAACAACGAGAAGCCGCGGAACCCCGAGCTCGACGGCGACCGCAGCATCGTCATGTGCTTCGACGAGAAGACCGGCGAGTTCCTCTGGCAGCTGGCCGTGCCGAAGCTCGACGCCGGCAAGATCTCCGACTGGGAATACCTCGGCATCTGCTCCTCCGTGGTCCTCGACGGGAAGCACGGCTACGTCGTCACGAACCGCTGCGAGCTTCTCTGCCTCGACGTCTACGGCATGAGCGACGGCAACGACGGCCCTTTCCAGGACGAGGGCAAGTACCTCGTCGGCGGCCTCGAAAAGGTCGGCACGGTCGAAGCGGCCGAGATCGACGACAAGACCGCCGACATCGTCTGGGGCTACGACATGCGCACCGAGCTGGGCGTCTTCCCCCACAACATCACCTCCAGCTCCGTCGTGCTGACCGACAAATACGTCTTCGTCAACACCTCGAACGGCGTCGACTGGTCGCACATCAACATTCCCAATCCCAACGCCCCCACCTTCATCGCCCTCGACCGCGAGACCGGCGAACTGGTCGCGGAGGAGGCCAGCGGGATCAGCGAGAACGTCATGCATGCGAACTGGTCCTCCCCGGCCTACGCCGTGATCGACGGCGTGCCCACCGTCATCTTCGGCGGCGGGGACGGCTTCGTCTACGGCTTCCACGCCGAGGAGTTCGAGGTCGAGAAGGACGGAGACGAGGAGTTCAACCTGCTCAAGGAGCTCTGGAAGGTCGACTGCTGTCCCAAGGAATACCGCTTCGACGAGAACGGCGAGCCCATCAAATACGCCACCTATCCCGGCCCCTCCGAGCTCATCTCCTCGCCCGTCGTCTACGACGACAAGGTCTACTGCGTGATCGGCCAGGACCCCGAGCACGGCGAGGGCGTCGGCGCCGTCACCTGCATCGACCCGTCCAAGGGCACGGGACAGGACGCCATCGTCTGGCAGTTCAAGGAGATCAACCGCTCCATCTCCACCCCCTCCGTCGCCGACGGGCTCGTCTACATCGCCGACTACTCCGGCCGCATCTTCTGCCTCGACGCCGAGACCGGAGAAAAATACTGGGAGCACGACACCCTCTCCCACATCTGGGGCTCGACCCTCCACGTCGACGGCAAGGTCTTCCTCGGCAACGAGGACGGCGAGCTGGTCGTCCTCAAGGCCGGCAAGGAGCTGGAGGAGCTCGCCACGATCAGCTTCCCCGCACCCATCTACGCGACCCCCGTCGTCGCCAACGGCACCCTCTACGTGATGACCCAGACCCACCTCTACGCCTACGGCGAACAGTGAGGGGGGGAGCTGTTTGGCTGTTAGCCGTTTAGCGATTTAGCCTCCGGAAGGAAGGAATCGTTCATTGCCAGCCATCCGCTAAACAGCTAAAGAGCTACCCGCCAAACAGCTAAAGAGAGCCAAAAAAATGACCGCAGACGAAGCCAAAGCCCAGCTCGACGAACGTGTCCGCGAAATGATGGCGTGGCACTTCAGCGAAGACACCGGATGCCCCTTCTGGCTCGACTGGAAGCAGCAGGCCGGCTGGGATCCGCGCGAGGAGGTGAAGCGCTACGAGGACATCGTCAAGTTCCCCCATTTCCAGGACGAATGGCTCCGGGACGAGAAGAACGAGCGCTTCGTCCCCAAGGCCTACCAGGGCCGCCCCTTCAACGTCTTCGAGACCGGCGGCACCACCGGCCTGCCCAAGCAGCGCGTCGGCTGGGACGACTACAAGCACGACTACGAGCAGTTCTCCCACCAGCTCGACGACGAATTCTTCCCCAAGGGCGCCAACTGGATCATGGTCGGCCCCACCGGCCCCCGCCGCCTCCGCCTCGCCATCGAGCACCTCGCCAACTTCCGCGGCGGCAGCTGCTACCACGTCGACTGCGACCCCCGCTGGGTCAAGAAGGCCATCGCCCGCAAGGCCTACGACGAGGCCGAGCGCTACCAGGCCCACGTCATGGAGCAGGCCGTGGAGATCATCAAGCACCGCGACATCCAGTGCATCTTCACCACCCCGCGGCTCCTCGCCTCCATCGGCGAGCGCATCTCCATCCCCGGCCACGGCATCAAGGGCTGCTTCTGCGGCGGCACCTCGATGACGCCGGAATACGTGCGCTTTCTCCAGGAGGAAGTGCTCGAGGACAAGGCCCTCTTCGTGCCCACCTACGGCAACACCCTCATGGGGCTCGCCGTCTCCGTCCCGCGCGAGCTGAAGGCGAACGGCTACAGCGTCACCTACTACGCCCCCCAGCCCCGCGCCGTGCTGCGCATCGTCGATCCCGAGCGGACCGAGATCACCAAGGACTCCGGCGAATACGGCCGGGTC
>CAYMMC010000067.1:0-10411 GCA_964391125.1 uncultured Akkermansia sp. | reverse complement strand
AGCGTCGCGTTCATCCGCCGGTTCAACTCGATCTTGTCGTCCAGCGCCCCAAGCACCGCCGCGATGGCTTTCTGCTCGGCGAGGGGTGGGAGCGTAATGGCGAGGCGGCGTTGGTCGGTCAGGCTCAAATACGGAGCCATGTCCGTTGACGCCTTCATGCCGGAAAGCTGTTTAACGAACTCCTGCCCTTGCGACCAGTAGCGAAGGAAGCCACCGCACAACTTCTCCGGGTCGCGGCTCCGCCAATAGCTGAGATGCGGCGAATAGACGAACGGCGGAAGCCGGTCGGTCACGAATGAAGTGCGACCGGTGCTGTTTCCTTTCGTCGTGATGATGGTGTCGCCGACCTTCGACATCTTCGAGCGCACCTTGTCCGCGAGGTGTTCGTGGAAGTGCTCAACACCATCGAAGTCAATGTGGCTGTCCGTGACATGACCGGCGCGAAGGAAAATTGGGCCAGTGCCGCCAAGCTCGTTGTTCTGAGCGCGGTAGCCGTCGCCGATTTCCAGCATTCCCTCGTCAAGGAGTTGCTGGAAGGTTGTTGTCATTAATCTGCTCGGCATTGGTGCTGGCTTCTGATTCTCATTTCTTGTCCCCGATTGTTTAGTCTTCTGGTCCAACCAAAACCAACGTCAGCCCAAAGAAGACCGAGAGAACCTGGGACGTGCGTTTGAGCACCGCGTTTTGCTCGTGCCGTTTGGGGTCGAATTGTAACAGTTCGATGTCTTTGGCTTCATCGACTTCGCTTTCATCCAAGTCGGATTTCTTTGTTCGCGGTTTCTCCTTCCGTTTCCGCTCTTCAGAGAGGGCGGACCTGGCTGTTTCGGATGCTTTATCGAAAAGTTCCGAAGCGAACTCCTTGTTCAATTCGCGGAACTTCTCTTTACCGCGCGAATAGAAGCCCGCCAGTGCTTCACCGTTTATCGAGGAATCATGCTCCTCAGATTCAGAATGAAAACGCCAGAGTGGCGATCCATGTTGAAACGTAATGTAGTGTTGCTCGCCATCATTCACGTATTTGCAATCTCTGAGTGGAATTAGCCGAGACCGTTGGAGGAGTTGCTGGCTCAAGAACGCAGAGTTAAAGGCTGCCATGCTGTGGAACTCTGGAGCCACGTAGTATGTATTTTCGTTTCGCGTAGCATGCAGCTTCAAACGCTGGTGTTGCTGGTTCTGGTTCCTGCGATGAAACGCGAACCTATAATATGGCCCTTGGTAAGTTCCATCAGCTATGTATTTGGAATTCGAGCGCTCCAAGTAGTCGCTGAGTTTGAACTGGTAGTAGTAATCTGTGGCGACCAGTGGCAAATGGGCATCCCACCCCTCATGCTGCTCTTGCTGAAGACTGGGGAGAATTGGCGCAACGCGGAGGTTTGCCCAGTGCCGACGGGTTTGCTCCGACAGAAAACCAAAGCCAAAAGTGAATTCAGAAATGCCTACTTGTGCCATGATAGTGCTTCTAGGTTTGCTTTGATGGCCTGCTCCAGTTTCGCGGACTCGGCGAACTGGGCGTGCAGTTCGGCGACGAGGCGCGGCATCTTTTCCTCGAAGGGGTCGCCGTCGTCCTCGACTTCCTCTGCGCCGACGTAGCGGCCGGGGGTAAGGACGTGGCCGTGGGCAGCTATTTCGGCGGTGGTGGCGGATTTGCAGAAGCCGGGGATGTCCGCGTAGGCGGAGTGATCAGCGATCAGTGATCGGTGATCAGTGAAAGAGTCACCGCGCCAAGCGTGGTAGGTTGACGAGATTTTCTCCAAGTCCGCGTCGGTCAACTCGCGGTGGACGCGGTCGATGAGGGTGCCGAGTTTGCGGGCGTCGATGAAGAGGGTCTCTTTGCGACGGTCGCGGAAGCCGCGTTTGGCGTCGGCGGCTTTATTTTTTGCGAGGAACCAGAGGCAGACGGGAATCTGCGTGCTGTAGAAGAGCTGGCCGGGGAGGGCGACCATGCAGTCCACGAGGTCGGCCTCGATGAGGGCTTTGCGGATGTCGCCTTCGCCGGACTGGTTGGAGGACATGCTGCCATTGGCGAGGACGAAGCCGGCCATGCCCTGCGGGGCGAGGTGGTGGATGAAGTGCTGCACCCAGGCAGGGGAAGTTTGAAGGTCGAATGATGAAGGAAGAAAGTCGGTCAGGCAGAGTCCCGAGCTTTCTTGATGATGGTGACGAAGATGGCGGTGAGTTCGTCGCACTCGGCACGGAGCGGTTGGAGCTTGGCCGCTGGCACAATTTCTCCATCGACGAGCAGTTCCAGCCAATACGCAGATTCCTCCAGCTCCCGGAGCGAGTCGCCGCATTTCGCGATGAACTCGGCTTTGCTCCGTCCGCGATGGGCTTCCCGGTAGTTCGCCCCGACGGAGGTTCCCGAGCGAAGCAACTGTTTGCCCAGCACCTGAGCCTCCGTGGATTTCGGCAAACTTCCGAACAGGCGAATTATTCGCAGTGCAAACTGCTTGGTGCGGTCCTTGAGGTCGTTTTCTTCCTTCATAATTCTGATTTCGCACTTCACCCATGCCGCCGGAGCCGCAGGCGGGGTCGTAGATGCGGCCTTTGTAGGGGGCGAGCATCTCGACGAGGCAGCGCACGACGCAACTTGGGGTGTAGAATTGATTGGCGCCCCCGCGCCAACCCTCCGGGCTCCCGATGGTCGTCCATGTCGCTCCGCTCCATTGCCCGCCGTTCTTGCCCTCGGCGCTGGCGAAGCGGGTGAGGAAATACTCATACACGCGGCCGAGAATGTCTTTCGACTGGTAGGGACGGCTCGCCGAGCCGTCCGCCGAGTCACCGGAACCGGACGCCTGCGGCGAGGCGTCCCTACCGATCAGATCGATCGTGCCGATGAGGTCGATGAGTTCGCCGAGGCGGTGTTTGTCGAGGCCGGGGCGGGCGTAGTCCTTGGGCAGGACGCCTTTGAGGCGCGGGTTGTCGCGCTCGATGGCGACCATGGCGTCGTCCACGGTCTTGCCGATGGTGGGTTGTTTGGCGCTGGCCTGGAGGTGGGACCAGCGGGCATCGGCGGGCACCCAGAAGACGTTCTCGGCCTTGTATTCGTCCGGGTCTTCGGGATTGGCCCCGGCGTAGTCGCCCTCGCCGGCGAGGAGTTTTTCCCGGTGTTCCTCGAAGGTGTCGGAGATGTATTTGAGGAAGATGAGGCCGAGGACGACGTGCTTGTATTCCGCCGCGTCCATGTTGTTGCGCAGCTTGTCGGCGGCGAGCCAGAGCTTGGCTTCGAAGCCCAGGTTGGCGGTGGAGTCCTTGGCGGAGGCTTTGCGGCGGGGAGGCATGGGGCTGGAATGGCGTCTTGGGCAGGGTCTGGCGTGGCATTGTAAGCGTCTACCCCGCCCCATCAAACCCAAAACGCCCGGACGGCTCGGGATGGCCGAGCACCCGCTCCAGAAGCCGCTTGGCGTGGAATCCTTCTCCCTTGAAATTGCGGAATCGATTCCGATGATTCAAGGTGAAACCTGCGCATCAACGCCTTCGTCCCGGCTCTCGCAGGGGAACGGAATCTTCTACCAACAGAACGCGCATGGTGGAACCAGAGGAAATCCCGCCCAAACTCCTCCCGCCGCAACAAGGGGCGCGGCACGCCGACCGGAGGACGCCCGGAGGGCATGGCCGAACGACGACGGAGCAACCCGTCGAGACCTTGTCGCACTCCCCTACAGCACCTCGCTCAGCTTCACTTCGCGCCCCAGCTCGAGCGACCGCTGTCCGGCCTCCAGCGCGGCGATGAGCTCGACTTCCTCTTCGACGGGCACGCTCACCTTGTCGCGCAAAACGAGGTCGAGGAAGGCTTCGAGGAGATAGGCGTAGAGGTCCTTGAGATTCGGCTCGACGCGGAGGTTGCCCTTTTCGCCGAAAAGTTGGATGGAAAAACCGGCCCGCATCCGCTCCCGCGCACCGACCATCAGGACGATGTCGAGGTCCTTCTCGTGGCGGAGACGCACCACGTGGCCGCCCTCGCGTCCGGTGTTGTGCGCGGCGACGACGCCGGGACCGAGCACCGCGTAGGCCATGGAGAGGGCGTGGATGCCGTAGTAGATCAGGTCGCCGGGGCCGGTCACGGTGCAGAGGCGCACCGGCCCGATCGCGGCGGCGTCCTCGCGCAGCTTCACGATGTCGGGGACGAAACGCAGGCTGCTCGCGGACATGAACTTGGCGCCGGTCTCCTTGGCGATCTTCGCGATGGCGGCGGCTTCCTTGGCGCTCATCGCGAGGGGCTTGTCGCAAAAGGTGGGGATGCCCTGGCGCAGGGCGGCCTCGGCGTATTTCCACTGGGCGCCGCTGCCGTCGTCGATGAGGATCGCGGCATCGACCCCCTCGACACATTGTTCGGGGGTATCGGCCACGGTCTCGATGCCGCAGATGTCGGCAACGGCGGCGGCAGCGGCCTTGTCAGGGTCCCAGATCTTCGCGACCCGGACGCCCTCGATCCGCTTGGCCGCCTTCACGAAGGTGCCCTTGAAATTCTTCGCCTTTTCCTCGTCGAATCCGTTGAAGGTGGTGGCGAAGGCGGTGCCGTGGTTCGAGCCGGGCGTGCGGGGGTTCGGTTCCGGCCCGTAGGTCGCGCCGTAACTGGCCGCGGAGACGAGACCGATGCGGAGCGGCTTGGCGGCGCTCTCCTGGGCGAGGGCCGAGAGGGCGGGAGAGGCGGCGGCGAGTCCGGCGAGGGATCGACCGAGGAAGGTGCGGCGTTCGATGGGGGGAGTCATGGGACGTTGGTTGGTTTGTCAGGATCAGGAAGTCGGTTCACGGGGCGTTCCCAGCGCGATGCGGAAGCCGTCGCGCGAGTCGGAGTAGCCCGGCCCGCGCAGGCCGAGACGGACGGCGCAGCGGGCATTGCCGGGCACGTCGAAGTAGTTGCCGCCGCGGCAGACCGGGCGGGGATTCTCGTCGACGAAGTGGATTTCCTCGTGCGCTCCGGCCGGGTCGAAATGGTCGAGGACGATCTCCCAGACACCTCCGCACATGTCGGCGAGGCCGAAGCCGTTGCGGCCCCGCTCCCCGTAGTGATCCACGGGAGAGACAAAGGCGAAGCCATCGCTCCAGGGCACCTTCGCAAGCGGCCAGGTGCGGGTGCGCCCGGGCAGGAAGTCGATCCCGGAAATGTTGAGGCGCCCCTCGCCTTCCTCGATCTCGTCCCCCCACCAGAAGGCGAGGCTCTCCTTGCTGCCGCCACGACAGGCGTATTCCCATTCGGCCTCGGTGGGAAGTCGATAGACCAGACCCTCGGGAAGACGGCCCGCGGCGCGTTCCCGCCCCGTCAGCCATTCGCAGAAAGCGCGGGCGTCGTTCCAGCTCACGCAGACCACGGGAAAGTCCTCGCGCAGGGGAAAGGGAAAATTCGGATCGCGCCAGCTCTTTCCCTCCATCGGTTTCCACGGGTGAACCACCCCCGAGACGAAGCGGTAGCCGGTCCATTCCGGGTCGAAGCACTGCGTCGTTCCCCCCGGTTTTTCCGCGTCGGTGACGTAGCCGCTCTCCTCCGCGAAGCGCCGGAACTGCCCCATCGTCACTTCGGTGCGCCCCATCCAGAAGGCTTCCTTCACCCGCGCTGGACGCGACTCGCCCTCGAAGGATTCGCGCGAGGTTCCCGGCGTGGCCCCTCCCTCGATCCCGGTGGCCCAGGCCTTCTCCTCCGCCGTGCTGCCCATGAGAAATTCGCCGGGCGGGATGGCGAGGAGTTCGAGGGAGACGCCCGCGCCGAGATCGACGCGTTTCGCCTCCCCTTCCTGCGCCGACAGGGGGAGCATCCATAGAAGAAAGGCCGCCACGCAGAGATAGCGACTCCCTGCAGCATGGGCTTCCAGCCCATGTCCTGTGTGAGGACGTCCGGAGTCCCTGACTGTTTTCTCACGAAAGACCGTCCGCCTCTTCGCTGCTTGAGCGATTGCCACTCTCCCGGCCTTCCCGCGTTCCAGCACGGTGCATGGGCTGGAAGCCCATGCCACAGGCCGGGGCAACGGCGTGTCACGGATGCGGGGCGCGTTCATTTGCTGATCGGCTGGGAAATGCGGAGATAGGGGAAAGAGACTCTCTTGGACAGGAATCTGTAGATCCGTTATGATGGTGGCATGAGCTTCGACCCCACCCTCTGGTTTGAACGGCGGCAGGGCATCGGCAACGGTGCTCTCGTGGTCAAGGGCACGCGCGTTCCCATTAGAACGCTGCTGGCCAGCTTGGCCGAAGGGGCGACGGAGGAGGAGATCCTCGGCGACTTCCCCACCGTACCGCGGGAGGCGCTCCGGGCAGTCGTCGCATTCGCCGCCGCTGCCGCCGTGGACGACTTGCCTGCGATGGCAGCGTCCCGATGAAGATCAAACTCGACGAAAATCTGCCGGAAGGACTGGTTGGCGTGTTGGCCTCCCTGGGGCACGACGTCGACAATGTCCGCATGGAAGGTTTTGCCGGACGCGACGACGAAATGGTCTGGCGTGCTGCCCAATCCGAACAGCGTTTTTTGATCACCCAAGACCTCGATTTCTCCGATGTGCGGCATTATCCACCCGGCACGCATCACGGGATTCTTCTGGTCAGGCTGCCGGATGCGGGGAGGCTGGAACTGATCGAGCGCATCCACCGGGTGTTCGCCGGTCCCGACGCTTCCGCGTGGGAGCGCTGTTTCGTCGTTCTCAGCGAACACAAGCTCCGAATCCTCCGACCGCCGGACGATCTCGGCGGAAGGTCGGAATCGCAGGGCCGAAGTTGATCCCACCGTCGCGTTCATTTGCTGATCGGCTGGGAAATCCTCAAATAGGCGAACAGGTCGCGCCATTGCTGCTCGTCGAGTCCTTCCAACAATCCCTCGGGCATGAGACTGCGCCCCATCGGCTCGACCGATTCGATTTCGGCGGCGGAGAGGGTCAGGTCCTGCCCGTCGAGACCGCGCAACACGGTGACCTGGTTGTCGCGGTCCACCTGGAATCCTCCGAGGGTGCGGCCGTCCTTCGTTTTCACGGTGATGAACTGGAAGCCCTCGCGAATCTCGGCGTTGGGATTGACGATGCTGATGAGCATGGTCCCGAGGTCGTCGCGCTGGTAGCTGGTCAGTTCGGGTCCGATGTTGCCCCCCTTGAAGAAGAGCTTGTGGCAGCTCGCGCAGCGCTGGTCGTAGATCGCCTCTCCGGCATAAGGGCTCCCCGGAGCTTTTTTGAGCGCTTCCTCGACGGCGGCGATTTTCGCATTGAAATCCATCCCGGCGGTCTCGGCCCGTGGGAAAAGTTTGACCGCGGCGGTGCGGACGGATTCCTCGGGATGCGAGCGCAGTTGATCGGCGACGTCGTTGGGCACCAGCGCGAGCGGCACCGCACCCGATTTCAGGGCGGCGATGAGCGCGTCGGCCCAGGCCGGACGACTCCCCAGCAGGGTGAAGGCGGCGGGGCGCACTTCGTCGGGGAGCTGCGGGAGATTTGCCAGGGTTTCCTCGGCGATGACGGCGTCGTCGTAGGCACCCAGCGAGGCGAAGGCGGCGCGGCGCAGGTCGGTGTCGCCCTTTCCGTCCGCCACTTTCAGGAGCACCGGCACGGCCTCGGCATGTTTGATCTCGCCGAAGCTGCGGGTGTAGCGGAGACGCTCGTCGAGGGGCGCCTTGGCGTCGGCGACGAGGGCGAGAGCCTCTTTCACCGCCGCTTCCTCTCCCTGGCGCAGGCGGATCCCGAGGGACGCGCCGCCCGAGTCGGCGATCGCCGCGATCAATTCCTCGGGCAGGGCGGCCATGGTGCGGCCACGGTAGGCTTCCTCGAATCCGCCGAGGAGTTTCTCGGCCTGCTCCGGTCCGGGGGCGAGCTGGAGGAGCTTCGCCAGGTGCACCAGATCCTGCCGTTTGCCTTCGACGGAAAAGCGCCGCGCGATGCGGGGGAGGAGATGCTCTTTCACGACTTTTTTCTCCCAAAGGGCGGGATTTTCAAAGAGGGCCATGACGTCGTCGGTGGACGAGGGCAGGTGCGCTTCGAGGACCCACCAGCAGAGCAGCGGAATGTAGGGATCGTCCACGTCCTCATCGTGTCCGAGCAGCGCGGCGAGAAGGGGGAAACCCTGGTCGTTGACGAGGCGGCGGGCGGTCGAGGCCATCTGCGAACGGACTTCGGCGTCGGGTTCGACGGCGGCGCGGGCGAGGAGGGCGTCGAAGACATTGGTCGCGAGCGGATAGGCCTCGGTGCGCTCGGGAGGGAGGCCGAGGTTGCGCTGGATGCCGTAGGCGTCGCCCAACAAACGCACCGTCCAGAGCCGCACCGGGGCGTCGGCATGGGCGAGGGCTTTCACCGCGGTGGCGTCGTCGAGCCCGGCGATCCGGTCGAGGGCCCAGAGGGCGTGCAGGGCGGCGGGTCCGCTGCCGGTGAGGGCGAGTTCCTTCAGCTTCGGCACGACGGCCTCGTCGCCGCGTTCGCTGAGGAGGCGAACGGCGGTGACGCGATGCCATTTGTTGTCATGCCCGAGCAGGGCGAGGAGTTCGGTCGAGGATTTGGCGGCGAGATCGTAGCCCTTTTCGAGCGGCATTCCCTCCCCGGCGATCCGGTAAATCCGTCCGGTGGTCGGATCGATCTGGTTTTGATAGTGCTGGCCGTGGGCGATGTAGTATTCATACATGTCGGCCACGTGGAGCGAACCGTCGGGCGCGTTGGCGAGATAGACGGGGCGGAAGGCCACGTCGCTGCTTTTCACCACCGCGCCGTGGTCCACCGTGTCGAAGGTCGATCCGTGCGGCACCCACTTCGACGCGATGACCTCGTTGTGGAGCGGATCGATCGCGAAGAGCATCCCGCGGAGTGGCTCGGGCAGGGCGGTGCCGTCGGCGAAGGCCCCGAAGTGGGTGAAGCGGACCACCTCGTCCTCGGTCGCCATCTTGGGCAGATCGCCGAAGGCGTAGGGATTGCGCGGCGGACCGAACTTGCCGGGATCGACGCCCTGCATTTGATAAAATCCGCCCTGGACGTAGTGCCAGCCGCGGGTTCCCCCGCCGTTGTGGCCCGAGTAGAGACGACCGACCTCATCGAACTCGAGTCCGAAGGTGTTGCCGCTGCCCTCGGCGAAGATCTCGAAGGCGCGCGTCTCGGGGTGGTAGCGCCAGACCATGCACCCCTCGAAGTAGACGCCGGGATGCCCCTCGGGCTCGATCCCGGGCCGGACCACGCGGCAGGACACGGTGCTGCCCTGACCGCCGTAGATCCAGCCGTCGGGTCCCCAGACGAGACCGTTGGCGGCGGAGTGGCTGTCTTCGAATCCGAAGCCTGACAAATGCACCACAGGGTCGCCATCGGGGACGTCGTCGCCGTCGGCGTCGGGGTAGAAGAGCAGGTAGGGCGCGTTCATCACCCACACGCCGCCCGTTCCGGGCAGGACCGCGTTGGCCATGTTCAGCCCATCGAGGAAGATCTCGCGCGAGTCGTAGCGGCCGTCGCCATCCGTGTCCTCGTGGATGGTGACGAGATCCGCGCCCCGGTCGTGGTTCGGCGGAGCCAGCGGCACCTTGTCGTAGTGGGCGCGATAGTAGCGGTCGCGGCTGAGCATCTTCAGCCCCGCCGGGTAGGGATACTGGTTCGAGTGGATCACCCAGAGCCGTCCGCGTCCGTCGTAGCTGAAGTGGAAGGGCTGCGTGATGGCGGGTTCGGCGAGGATCTGCTCCACGGTCAGCCCGTCCGTCGTCGTGAAGGTTTTCGCCGCTTCCGCCGGCGGCAGCTTGGGACCGTGGACCTGCTCGGCGCGGCCGAGGACGCGGTTCGATTCCCGGAATTCCTCGAAACCGGCCCGGGCCGGTTTTTCGGCGAGCGCCTTGCCGGGGGTGTAGTCGTCGCCGGAGAGGATTTCCCACTCGCCTTCGAAGATGCATTCCCAGAAATAGTTCATCAAAAATGGCGCCTCCTGACGGAAGCCGACCGCGCCATCGACCGGCGAGGTCTTCACCGCGACCTCGTTCCACTGCCCCTTCACCAGCGTGCCGACGGGAACTTTGTAGCGGATGATGCCCGACTCGCTCCCTTCGCCTATCTTCACTCCGTTGACCCAGATTTCGTGGGTGCCGGGCAGATCGCTGAAGTTAAAGCCGACCGATTCCTCGAAGAGGTTCCGCTCGTGCTTCGAGAAGAAGCTGTCGTGGGGCTTGACCCAACTGCGCAGCCAGACCGTTCCCTCGGCGGGGATGGCACCGGGGACCTTGGCGACTTGCCAGTCGGCGGCGCGGATCGGGAGGGTTGTCGCGAGAGCGAAGAGGGTGAGAAGGGTGGCGAGATAGGGTTTCATGGGAGGGGAGGAAATGGTCGTGTGCGGCTAGCGTAGAAAAGGATTCCGTGTGGTGAACAGGATGTAGCATGGGCTTCCAGCCCATGCACCGCTCTGGAGCAACCGACGGGGAAGTTAGGCTCGGTCGTGTATTTCATAAATCTGATGTGGCAAGAGAAAAACTCACCGACTCGCGCGT
>CAYMMC010000066.1:0-10433 GCA_964391125.1 uncultured Akkermansia sp. | reverse complement strand
CTTGTTGGAGAAATTGAAGGGGGCGGCGTTCGTGGGAAGGTTGCTCGTTTGGTAGTAGATGTCGTTCAGCGGCACCTGGTCGAAGATGAGCTGCGGCGTCATGTGCTTGTAGTCGACGTCGAAGCGCTCGTCGAGCCACTTGGACAGGGCCGGGTAGTCGGTGACGAGGAAGTTCGCGGCGCTTCCCGAAGCGCCCCCGACGGGCGAGCCTCCGGCGGCGGCGCCGGCGGCGGTCTTGCCGGATTCGGGGCAGGAGGCAAGGAAGGGGACGGAGGCGGCCAGGGCGAGGGCGAGCCAGGCGGTCACGGGTTTCATGCTTCGGATAATACCGGAAAGAGCCGAAATGTCTTTGAAATACTCGCGAATTTGCGCTCAAAATGCGGAGCCATGCGAACCGCGATCTATCCGGGCAGCTTCGATCCGATCCACAACGGCCATCTCGACGTGATCGGGCGGGCGGCGAAGCTGTGCGGCCGCGTCGTCGTCGCGGTGGCGGTGAACCACGCCAAGACGGGCCTGTTCCCGATGGAGGAGCGGGTCGGGCTGATCCGCGCGGCGGCGGCGGGAATCCCCGGGGTGGAGGTGAAGGCCTTCGAGGGGCTGCTCGTCGATTTCTTCCGCGAGGAGCGGGCCGACGCGGTGATCCGGGGCCTGCGGGCGATCTCGGATTTCGAATACGAATTCCAGATGGCGCTGATGAACCGCAGCCTCGACGAGCAGCTCGAGACGATCTTCCTGATGCCGAGCCAGGAGCACATCTACCTCAGCTCGCGCATCGTGAAGGAAGTCGCGACCCTCGGCGGCGACATCGACCGCTTCGTCCCCGAGGTGGTGCGCGAGGCGCTGCGGCGGAAGGTGGGACGGTGAGGGGGCGGGCGGCCCTTCGCCCTTCCGCTACCGCCCAGGCGGGGCGGGGGGCTGGCCGCGCTCCTCCTCGAAGCGCTTCCGCCAGTGCTCCAGCCGCTCGGCGACGCGCTGCTCCATGCCGTGGGACGAGGGGAAGTAGTAGGTCCGGCCCTCGGGAAGATAGGCCTGGGGCACGTAGCCGTCCTCGTAGTCGTGTCCGTAGAGGTAGGTCGCCTCGCCCTCGGCGATGGCGCCGCCCGCCTCGCCCAGCTTCTTCCGAGTCTTGGTGCGCAGATGCGGGGGCACGGCGAGGGTGCGGCCCTCGGCGACGTCCTTCAGCGCCGCGTCGATGGCGGCGTAGGCGCGGTTGCTCTTCGGCGCGGTGGCGAGGTAGACGGTGGCGTGGGCGAGGGGGATGCGGGCCTCGGGCATGCCGATGAACTCGACCGCCTGCTGCGCGGCGACGGCGACGCGGAGGGCGTTCGAGTCGGCCATGCCCACGTCCTCGCTCGCGGCGATGACGAGACGGCGGGCGACGAAGCGGATGTCCTCGCCGGCGTGGAGCATCTTGGCCAGCCAGTAGAGGGCGGCGTCGGGATCGCAGCCTCGGATCGACTTGATGAAGGCGCTGATGGTGTCGTAGTGGGCGTCGCCGTCGGCGTCGTAGACGATGGCCTTGCGCTGGATGGAGTCCTCCGCGACGTCGAGGTCGATGGTGATCTCGCCGCTTTCCGGATCGGGCTCGGTGGTGAGCACGGCGAGTTCGAAGGAGGTGAGGAGCTTGCGGGCGTCGCCGTCGCACATGGTCACGAGGTGCCGGGCGGCGGCGTCGTGGACGACGAGGGCCTTCTTCCCGAAGCCACGTTCCGGGTCCGAGACGGCGGCCTGGAGGAGGGCGAGGAGGTCGGTCTCGCCGAGGGGCTCGAGCTGGAAGACCTGGCTGCGGGAGACGAGGGGGCTGTTGATGTAGAAGTAGGGGTTGTGCGTCGTCGCGCCGATGAAGCGCACCGTGCCCCGTTCGATGTGGGGGAGGAGGACGTCCTGCTGCGACTTGTTGAAGCGGTGGATCTCGTCGACGAAGAGGGTCGTGGTCTCGCCCCGGGTGCGCTGGAACTGCCGCGCCGCCTCGACCGCCCGGCGGATCTCGGCGACGTTGCTCTCGACGCCGGAGAGATTGAGGAAGCGCGAGTCGGTGCGGCGCGCGATGAGCTCGGCGAGGCTGGTCTTCCCGGTGCCGGGCGGGCCGTAGAAGATGAGGGAGGTGAAGCGGTCGGCCTCGATGGCGCGGCGCAGCAGGCGCCCTTCGCCGAGGATGTGGACCTGCCCCACGTATTCGCCGAGGTGGCGCGGCCGCATCCGCGCGGCCAGGGGCATGGTCGGGTCGAGCCGGAGTTCGGGCGGAGCGCCGTCGTCCGGACGGATGAAGAGGTCGTCTTCCATGGTGCAGGGGCGGAGGAGACCATAGTTCCGCTTGCCCAAATGGAAAGGATGCTCGGATCGAGAGGGTGGGGGAGGGGTTCCCTTTCGCCGCACGGCGAAGGTGTTTTAGTGGAAATTTAAGATAATTTAAAAATTTACCATAAATTTCAGAATTAATTTGATTTTCCAGATATGGAATTTATAATTTTCAGGCGACCCTTCGTGGCCGTCCCTGATTTCCAGTTGAATCTACCGCTTCGAACCTCCGCAACCCCATGAGCATCGCCATCCCCGAATTGAATCAGTTCGTTCTCGAAGAATTGGGCCAAACGCCTTCGGTGGACAAGCCGAATGCGGAGGTCAGCTTCAAAGTCGACGTCGCGCCCGTCCGCGTCACCCGGCGGATCGTCGTCGGCATTCTCGACGAAAGCCGCAAGCGCGGCATCGCCGTGGCGATCTATCCGGCCACCGGCGAAGTCTGCGATCTCTGCAACGGCGCGGGGGTGATCGGCTATCTCGCCCGCACGCCGCTGGAGCCCGGCGCGCCGGTGCCCTGCGATCTCACCCTCTACCGCTTCGGCCAGAACTTCGTGTGCAGCGTGCGCATCCACGGGGAGATCTTCCTCTATCCGGCCTTTTCCCTCGGCGGGGCCACCAGGCTCACCGCCTTCGTCGGGCAGGAGGCGAACAGCGGCGACGACAGGCTGGGCTGGTCGCAGTTGCGCCTCGACGTGATCGAGCAGCCGGTGGCGGCCTGAGCCCGTGGAGATCTTCCCCTCCCTGCGGACACTTGCGGCATCCGAGGGTAGCCCAAGGCGGCCCGCCCGGGGAAGGAAGGCGCGGGAGCGCGCGATCGGCGGAAGAGGCCGATCTGCCGCGGGCGGCGTTCTTGGCGGCGCGGCGTCGGAAAAGGGCAACTCCGGCGTTGAGGAAGCCCGCATCCTCCACTACCCTCGCCGCCAGCATGAGCAAACGAGCCCATCTTCGCAAGGACCCCCGCGATTTCACCGGGGGTGGCATTTTCGGACTGTCCGGCACGCCGGGGGGGACCACCGGCGACACCCTCTTCGACGACAGGATCAAGTCCCTCGTCGACGACTGGGCCTGCGGCCGGGCGAACAACCTCGTCCGCGAAATGATCGTGACGGCGCTGAAGATGGGACGGGACTGTCTCTCCGAGGGCGACATGAAGCTCTACAGCCGGTCCCTCAAGGAGATGCGGCGGACCAGCCTCGTCTTCGGCCCCTACGAGGACGAGCGCAAGCTCTCCATCTTCGGCAGCGCGCGGACGAGGCCGCACGAGCCGGAGTTCAAGGCGGCGGTGGCCTTCGCGAAGCGGATGCGCGACGCGGGCTTCATGACCATCACCGGCGCGGGGCCGGGGATCATGGAGGCGGCCCAGGAAGGCGCGGGCCGCAACGGCAGCTTCGGTCTGAACATCAAGCTGCCCTTCGAACAGAGCGCCAACCCCACGATCGAGGGCGACGAGAAGCTGCTCAACTTCAACTACTTCTTCACCCGGAAGCTGGCCTTCGTGAAGGAGAGCGACGCCATCGCCGCCTTCCCCGGCGGTTTCGGCACGATGGACGAATTGTTCGAGGTGATGACGCTGATCCAGACGGGCAAGGCGCAGCTCGTTCCCATCGTCCTGGTCGACGCGAAGGGGGGCACCTACTGGAAGACCTGGTTCCGCTTCGTCAAGGACCACCTCCACCGGCTCGGGCTGATCTCGGACGACGACTTCCACCTCTTCAGAGTGACCGACGACCTCGACGAGGCGGTCGAGATCATCGTGAAGTTCTACCGCAATTTCCACAGCTACCGCTACGTCGGGAAGCGTCTCGTGATGCGCCTGCAGCGGCCGGTCACCCCCGAGCTGCTGGGCAAGCTGAACGCGGAGTTTCTCGACCTGATCGAGGAGGGCGCCTACCACACCAGCCCGGCGCTCCCGCAGGAGGCGAACGAGCCCCACCTGCAGGACCTGCCCAGGCTGATCTGCACGAAGAAGCGGGGCCTCTCGGGCCGCTTCCGCCAGCTCATCGACTGCGTCAACGAGCATTGAGGCGATGCCGGATCTCGCCCACGAGTCCCGCTGGCGCGAGGCCGGCTACCGCCGCATCGCGGGCATCGACGAGGCCGGCCGGGGGCCGCTGGCCGGGCCGGTCATGGCCGCCGCGGTGGTGCTGCCGACGGATTACGAACACCCCTGGCTGAACGATTCCAAGCAGGTCGGCGAGCGCCGGCGCGAGGCGCTCTACGAGGAGATCACGACCGATCCCCGCATCGCCTGGGCCTCCGCCGCAGTCGGGGTCGAGGAGATCGACGGCAGCGACATCCTCCGCGCGACCCACCTCGCGATGGCCCTGGCCTTCGCCAAGCTCGATCCGCGGCCCGACTTCGCCCTGATCGACGGCCGCCCCGTGCGCGGCTTTCCCGGCGAGCACCGCGCCCTCGTCAAGGGCGACTCGCTGAGCCTCTCCATCGCCGCCGCCAGCATCGTCGCGAAGGTCGAGCGCGACCGCCTCCTCGTGGCGGCGGCGGAGCAGTATCCGGGCTACGGATTCGAGAGGCACAAGGGCTACGGCACCGCCGCCCACCTCGCCGCGCTGCGCCGCCTGGGGCCCTGTCCCCTGCACCGGCGCAGCTTCGCCCCCGTGGCGCGACTCGAACCGAAGCGGACGTGAGACCCCTCCGACAGGCTTGGCACCGCTGGATCGACCGCGAGCTCGATCGCGAGGTCGTCCTGCCCGATCGCGACTCGATGGGGCCGGGGGAGTGGAACGCCTACGTCGGAGCGGTCGGAGAGAGGCTCGCTGCCAAGCATCTCTGGCGCACGGGACGGAAGGTCCTCTACCGGAACTACCGGCCCCGGGGCGGCGGCGAGGTCGACCTGGTCTACCGGGACCGCCGGGTCCTCGTCTTCGGAGAGGTGAAGACGAGGACCCGGGGCGAGTTCGGCGATCCGGGGCGGGCGGTCGACCGGGCCAAGGAGAAGCTCGTCGTCCGCGGCGCGAACGCCTGGTTGCGCGAGCTGGGCAATCCCGAGCTGCTGTTCCGCTTCGACATCGTCGAGGTGCTGCTCCGGCCGGGCGGGCCGCCGAGGTTGCGCGTGGTCGAAAGCGCCTTCACCACCCCCCAGCGGGGATTGGGGATGTGAGCGAACGCGATGGCGGCAACCGTCAGGGTCGCACCCGCCCGCTTCGGGGCAGGGCCCCCTGCAATCCCGACAAGGCGCCGGAGTGCGTCCACGAGCTTCGACCAGTGCCGCGTCATCCCGCACGGTGCATGGCCAGGCCCGCGCGGAGACGGCGTCTTTTCGCGGGCAAAACGTCGCTCAGGGATTCGCCCAGGCCCGGACGATCGCTTCGAAGCCTTTCGTCGCGTCCTCCAGCCGGTCCAGGTCGATCCGGTCCGCCGTGTCCTCGGGGCTGTGGTAGTGGGGCGAACGGAAGGGACCGGTGTCGGTGACCATCACCGCCGGATAGCCCATCTGCCAGAAGGACCAATGGTCCGACCAGCCCGCCTCGGGGACGCTCCCGGGGAAGGCGCCGCCGAGCGCCGGGATGGACGAGACGGCGGCGAAGGCGGCCTTGGCCGAATCGACGTAGTCGCTCGAATTCTCGTCGCCGACGAAGGCGAGGAAATTCCCCGTGGCGGGAAAGTCGTCCTCCAGCCCCTCGGGGGTGCGCTGGCTGCCCTCGTCCTCGCGGTAGCAGCCCACCGTATCGAGGCAGAGCATCGCCGCGATCCGCTCTCCGCGCGCGTGGCAGCGGCTCGCGTAGGCGAGGCTGCCCATCGTCTCGGTCTGGAAGTGGGGCGCCTCCTCGTTGACGAAGGCGACGAAGCGCACCGTCCGGCCCTGCGGATCTCCGGCGAAGGCGCGGGCCAGGGAGACGAGGGCGGCGATGCCGCTGCCGTTGTCGTTGGCGCCGGGACTGCCGGGCACGGTGTCGTAGTGCGCCCCGACGACGACGATCTCGGCCCGGCGCGAGCGCCCCGGCAGTTCGGCGACGAGATTGCGGACCACGGCCTCTCCGGCCTCGTAGGAATGGCGCTCGACCAGGTAGCCGATGTTGCCTCCCCCCAAGGTGGATTCGAGCCAAAGGGCGGCGCTCTCGAGGGCCTCGGGCTTGCCGAGGTGGCGCTCTCCGATGCGCCGCGTCAGGATCTCGAGAGAATTGGCGAGGTCCTCGCGGCTCACGGGGCGCCGCTTCAGGGCGGCCGCTTCGAGGCGCTCGGCCTCGTTGGGGTCGAGGGGGGCGGCGTCGCGTCGGGAATAGGTGAACAGCATCGACAGCACGCCGAGGATGAGCAGCCCGATGGGCAGGCCGAGGACCATGAAGCGGATGGGGGCGCCTTCTTTCATTGAATGAACCTGACAGTCCTACTCCCTCCCGTCCCATGCCGCCACCACCGATTCCGCGGCGCGCCGGTGCGCCCCGCCTCCGCCCAGCTCCGCGACGACGCCGGCGAGCTCGGTCCGGAGGCGCTCCCGCGCGCCCTCGTCGGAGAGGAGCCGCCCGAGCTCGGCGGCGATGGAGGCGCCGTCGGCCCGCTCTTGCAGCAGCTCCTTCACGACCTCGCGGCCGGCGATGACGTTGACGATGCCGAGGAAGGGCACCGACATCACCCGCCGCGCCACCAGGGCGGTGAGCCAGGCGACCTTGTAGACGAGACAGTAGGGCAGTCCGAGGCAGGCCGCCTCCAGCGTCGCCGTGCCCGAGGCGACGGCGCCGACGCTGGCGCGGCACAGGATCTCGTGGCTGCTGCTGCGCCCGACCTCGACGGCGGATTCCAGACCCGCGTCCCGGGTCATCTCGCGGAGCCGCTCCGTCAGGCCGGGCGTCGCCCCGGTCGTGGCGAAGCGCAGGCCGGGAAAGCGCCCCAGCAGCCGCTGCGCCGCGTCGAGCATCGCGGGATAGAGCGCCGCGACCTCGCGCTCGCGCGAGCCGGGGAGCAAGGCCACGAGCCCCTCCTCCCTCGGGATCGCCCGCGCCTTCACCGGGGCGAGGGAGTCGACCAAAGGATGCCCGGCGAAGGAGGTCTCCAGGCCGGAGGCCTCGTAGAGCCCCTTCTCGAAGGGGAAGATGCAGACCATGCGGTCGAGCAGCCCCGCCATGGTGCGGACGCGGCCCTTCTTCCACGCCCAGACTTGCGGGCTGATGTAGTAGATCAGCTTGCCCCGGTAGCCCGCCGCCCGGAGGCGCTTCGCCAGGCGAAGGTTGAAGCCGGGGTAGTCGACGAAGACCACGCCGTCGGGATCGGCCCCGCGGATGCGGGCGACGGTCTCGTCCATCTTGCGTCGGAAGTAGCCGTATTTCCTCAGCACCTCCCACAGCCCCAGGACGGCGGCCTCGTCCAGCCAGTCCTCCACGGCGGGGGAGAGGGCGTGCATCTCCGGGCCGCCCAGGCCGGCGATGCTCCACCCGCCCAGCTCCGCGAGCGAGCGCATCAGGGCCGCCGCGTGGGTGTCCCCGCTGATCTCGCCGGCGATGAGGAAAAGGGTTTTCACGGCGTGAAGTTAGTGGCTCATGCCGCAAAGTCGAGAGGCAGGGAGGGCTTGCGCAAAACGGCGCCTGGGATCGGCCATCCGCCGCGCGAAACCCGGCCGGCCCGGCGGACTTCCGCAGCCGAATCGGCCCTCCTGGCGCGTCCCGCCGTCCTTCATCCGATCTCGATCTCCGCCGGCGGCTCGGGATCGTAGCCCCAGGCCTCGAAGGCGAAGCGCCAGCGCTCGCGCACCGCAGCGGCGTGTTCGGCGGCGATGCGGTGGACGTTCGGGCTGTAGTCGCTCAGAGATGCGGCGTAGGCGGCGATCGCCTCCCGCGTCGCCTCGCTCCAGTCGATGCCGAGCTGTCCGTAGAGCCGTCCGATCTCGCCGACGGGGTCGGCGGCGATCTTCTCGTAGCTGGTCTCGGCGAGCTGGTGGGCGGGAAGCTGCAGCCGGGCGCGGTCCTCCAGGTAGCGTCGCATCACCTTCTCGTAGGTGTCGAGGACGAAGCCGGGGACGTCGACGTCCTGGAAGGGCTGCCAGGCGAAGGCGTTGTAGAGCCGGGGGAACTTGCCGCAGGTCGAGCTGAAGACGGGCCAGGGATTCCGCACGATGTGGACGAACTTCGCGTCGGGAAAGAGCTCCAGGATCAGCTCCATCCGCGTCGTCGAGGGCGGGTTCTTGAAGAGCGGCCGCCGCCCTGCCTTCACGTAGCCGACCTTGCGCACGAGGAAGTCGTAGCTGCGGCGGAAGCGCTCCACCTCCGCCGGGGAAAGCCCCTCGAAGAACATGGAGCGGTCGCGTTGCCCCGCCATGTCGGGAGGAAAGTGGTAGACGCCGTAGTAGCCGTGCCGCTGCAGGTTGCCCAGGGCCATCTCCTCCTCCTGCGGCTCGTCGAGGGCGAGCTTCACCTTGTCGAATCCCCGCGTCTCGGGCAGGGCCTTCTCGATGCGGCGGCGCGCGAAGGGCAGCAGCGGGCCCAGCATGTCCAGCGGCATCGCCGTCTCGGCGAAGGTGAGGTAGCCGAACTGCGGGTCGCGGCTCATCAGATTGTGGAGGTGGGTCGTGCCGCTGCGCCAATGGCCGATCAGGAAGATGGGCGGGGCGGAAAGCCGATGGCGGCGGATCGCGGCGTCGTGCCGCAGCGCCTCCATCGCCGCGAAGGGGAAGCGCACCGTCTGCGCGACCCAGCCGATGAAGCGCTGGTAGCGCGTCCTGGGATCGAGGCCCGGCGAGAGCAGGGCGTGGCGCAGGAAGACCCGCAGCCTCGCCCCCGCGAAGGGATGCAGCCCGGGC
This sequence comes from uncultured Akkermansia sp., assembly GCA_964391125.1. GTDB lineage: Bacteria > Verrucomicrobiota > Verrucomicrobiia > Verrucomicrobiales > DEV007 > Arctic95D-9. Next base: position 1,381 of record CAYMMC010000066.1, on the reverse strand, counting down.
GCCCGCTCCCGCGCCGCCGATTCGAGTGTCCATTGTTTTCCCATGGTGCGGAGAAGAAGCCCGAGTGTAGGCGGAGGGCAGGCCCCATGCGAATGAAATTCGCGCCCGCCCGGGAAGGCGGGCGGGGCGGGGAGGGGATGTCGCTCGCGGCCATCCCGCGATGGCGTCCCGAGGCTCTTTTTTCTTGTCCCGGCCGGTCCGCATCCGGCAGCATGGCGAGCCATGGACAGACTTCCCGCCTCGACCCGCCGCCGCTTCCTCCGCACCTCCGCCCTCGGCCTCGGCGCCGGCGGGCTGGGCGCCTTCGCCGAGGAGAAGGCCGCGCCCCGGCCGGCCAGGCCGAAGATCGCGCGCTTCAACCACTACGACGACGCGGTGCTGGCGAAGGGCGAGCCGCCCTCCATCGCCGATGGCTCCTTCACCATCGCCGTCCTGCCCGACACCCAGCGCTACGCCAAGGACAATCCCGAGGGCTTCCTCGCCCAGACCTCCTGCCTCGCCGAAAGCCGGAAGCGCCGCAACATCGCCTGCGCCCTGCACCTCGGCGACATCACCGACAACAATCTGCCGGAGCAGTGGGAGCTGGCGCGGCGGGCCATGGGGCAGTTGGACGGCGGACTGCCCTACTTCATGGCCTTGGGCAACCACGACTACAGCGAGGGCGGCGTCTGCTCCGACCGAAGCACCCGCTTCAACGACTACTTCCCCCTGTCCACCCACGGGAAGCTCCCGACCTTCGGCGGAGTCTACGACAAGGAGCCGGACCGCTTCGAGAACAGCTACCATCTCCTGTCGGCGGAGGGCCGCGACCTGCTCGTGATCTGCCTCGAGTTCGGCCCGCGCAAGGACGTGGTGCGCTGGGCCAACGACGTGGCGGCCAAGCACCGCGACCGCGCCGCCATCCTCGTCACCCACGCCTACATGTATTTCGACGACACCCGCTACGACTGGGCGAGGCACGGCACCGCGCAGACCTGGAACCCGCACAGCTACAAGGTCGCCGCCGCGACCGGCGACGACGTCTCCGACGGCGAGGAGCTCTGGCAGAACCTGGTGAGCCGGAATCCCAACTTCATCCTGACCCTGAACGGCCACGTCCTGGAGGACGGGCTGGGCCGGCTCAGCTCGGAGGCGTCGGGGGGGCGCCAGGTGCATCAGATGCTCGTCAACTTCCAGATGCGCCCCAACGGGGGCGATGCCTGGATGCGCCTGATCGAGGTCAAGGCCGACGGAAGCGCCTCGGTCTGCGACTACTCGCCCCTGCGCGACGAGCACAACGCCGCCGCGGAGAACCGTTTCGACCTCCGCCTCTCCCCCGTCGCATAGACGCCGCGGAGCCCGCCGCCGCGCCCATCGTGCGCCGTCGCAACGGGAATGCGCC
>CAYMMC010000065.1:0-10435 GCA_964391125.1 uncultured Akkermansia sp. | reverse complement strand
GGAATACACCTGGGGGAAGACCGTCTGCAGGGTCTTGAGATGGGCATAATGAAAATAAACCATCGCATTCGCCAATCCCCATCCCAACATCGCCACCATCAGTATGAAAGCCCACCAAGGCATGAGTCGCGATCCGAAAAAGCGAATGGCAAGAAGAATAGCAGGGAGTCCCAGGAACAAGCAGAGAGCGACATGATAGAAGGCACCGTTCATCGGCACTCGTAGCTCTCACCAACGGCCACCCTCCCTCCTCCGGAAGCCGTGATCGTCCCGATACTCCGCGCTCCGGGATGGAAGACCGCAGCCGCCTCGGCCTGTTCGGCGGGGACGATGGCGACCCAGCCCCAGCCCATGTTGAAGGTGTTCACCGCCTCGGCGTCCTCGACGAAGGCGAGGACCTTGCCGACCGCGCCCGCGTTCCAGCGCGGGATGGCGATGTCGGCGCCCTTCTCCCCGAGGAGGCGCTCCAGGTTTTCGGGCAGTCCGCCGCCGGTGATGTGGGCCATGGCCTTGATGTCGATCTGGCGCTCCTTCAAGGCGGCGACGACATCGTGGTAGAGGCGGGTCGGGGCGAGGAAGCTTTCCCATTCGCCCTCGTCGATGAGGCCGGGGTTGGCTTTCAGGATGCGGCGGACGAGGCTCCATCCGTTCGCGTGGAAGCCGTCCGAGGGGTAGCCGACGAGGACGTCGCCCACGGCGATGCGGGTGGGATCGACGAGCGCGGACTTCTCCGCCGCGCCCACGCAGAAGCCGCTCAGTTCGATGATGCCCTCGGGGACGATGCCCGGCATCTCGGCGGTCTCGCCTCCGGCGAGGATGCAGTCGCAGCTTTCCAGATACTCGGCCATGCCGGCGATGAGTCGCTTGATCCGGGTCTTGTCGATGCGGCCGATGCCGACGTAGTCGAGGAACATCAGGGGATCGCCGCCGGTGGTGAGGATGTCGTTCACGTTCATCGCGACGAGGTCCTTCCCCGCGATTTCGAGGAGGTCGTGCTCGAGGAGGAGCTCCAGCTTCGTCCCGACGCCGTCGCAGCCGGTGAGGAGGACCGGCTCGCGGTAGCCGCTGAGGTCGTAGCTCGCCGCGAAGAGCCCGAAGGCGCCCATGAGCGAGCGTCGGCCCTCGGTGCGGCGGCGCAGTTCGCCGATGTCCCCGACGAGGGAGGCGGCCTCCTTGATGTCAACGCCGGCGGCTTTGTAGGTGAATTCGCTGCTCATAGGGTATGTGCTCCACTTGTCGTGATCTGTGCCATTTGATGCCTGCGGCATCTATCTCCGCTTCGCTTCGATTGTGGGTATCCGTGGAAATCTGTGTTGAAAAGAAAGGATCGTCGTGCACCGCTGCGCATGGCTAGACTCGGACAACAACGGTTTTCGCAATAAAGTCATGCAAGGCGCGTCGCCTCTCATTCGTAAGCATCGTGATGATTTCAAGCAAAAGCCAGCCCAAGGCGGACCACGTGAGTATCTGATCGGGCAATAAGGCGGCCTCTGCGCCGGAGACATACTCGCCGGCCAGAACCAAATAAATGAGGTAGATCAGCGAGAGCGTGTCCACGACAACGTATCCAATGTCCCGGAGGAAGGCTTGGCCAAAGGTCGGTATCCGGTCTTCCTGCACATCCAGAACCTGAACTCTCATTGCCATCTTGCCAAGGGTCTTCCCGTAGCGGGAATGGAGGATGACGCTGTAGAGCCAATATGACGAATAGAGAATGCTGCCGCAGATGATGATGGTGGCCGGGGCGCGCTCCGGATCCGTCAAATAGAGGCCCACGAACCCCAGGGGGACAAGCACCAAGCCGTCGATCCAGCCGGCCCAGAAACGAGGCCAAAATGTCTGATATTTTTCCACGGGACAAGGGGCGGGAAATGTTCAACACAGATTTTCACAGATTCCCAAAGATGCAGAACTCATCGGAACGTGGCATGGGCTTCCAGCCCATGCGCCGTGCGAGGACGCCGCAGGACGGGAGAGGGCCATTGCGAAACAAGGCCGGGCCAAAGAGCGATTCACGGGCAGCGGCCCGACGGAAGTCTCGCCGCGATGCATGGGCTGGAAGCCCATGCCACCTTTGACCGCAATGGGGATGTGGCATGGGCTTCCAGCCCATGCACCGTGCGAGGACGCCGCAGGACGGGAGGGGGCCATTGCGAAACAAGGCCGGGCCAAAGAGCGATTCACGGGCAGCGACCCGGCGGAAGTCTCGCCGCGATGCATGGGCTGGAAGCCCATGCCACCTTTGACCGCAAAGGGAGAATCCATCACCCCTCCCCCTCCTTGATCGCTTGATAAAGGGACCGGAACAACCAATACCCGCTGCCCCACTCGCCCTCCTCCGGCCCCTGCCAGTCGGGATCGTAGTGGTCGCGCTTCCTCAGAAAACGCTCGGGATGCGGCATCAGGCCGAACACCCTGCCGCTTTCGTCCTGCAATCCCGCGATGCGACCGAAGCTGCCGTTCACGTCCTCGGCATAGACGAGGGCCGCCGCGCCGCCTTTCACGTGGGCTTCGGCCTCCTCCGGCGTCTTCGTGACGAGCCTCCCCTCGGCGTGGGCGATGGGCAGCTCGAACTCCTCGGGCAGTTGCGCGAGGAAGGGGCTTTTCGGGGCGAGGCTCCTGAGCCGCACCCACTGGCACTGGAAGCGTCCGCTGGCGTTCTCGACGAGGCTGCCGGAGGGGAGCAGGTCGAGCTGGGTCAGGATCTGGAAGCCGTTGCAGATGCCGAGCAGGTAGCCGCCGTTGTCGCGGAAGTCCTTCAGCGTGTCGCCGATCCTCTGCTCGGTGACGAGGCTGGCGATGCGGCCGGACATGACGTAGTCGCCGTAGCTGAATCCCCCCGACAAGACCACCAAACTGACCCCGACGAGCTTCTCCGGCTTCAGGGCGGAGACGGGGAGGATCTCCGTGACGAAGCCGACCGCCTCGAGGGCGCGGGCGGTCTCGGCGTCGCAGTTCGTGCCGGGGAACTTCAGTAGTAGCGCGCAAGGCCGGTCTTCCATAGCGATTTGAGGTCGGAGAGGGCTTCGTCGAGGAGGATTTCCTTGCCCCACTCGACGCGGAGATTGGCGTGGGCGGTGGTGGCGCGTCCGAGGGCGGCGAAGGGCAGGCCCTCGAACAGGTCGGCCAGGGAGGAGAGGTGCTCCGGAGCCACTTCGACGACCAGACGGGAGGGCGATTCACCGAACAGCATCGCGGCCTTCGAGGCGTCGTCGTCCATGGGCAGGGAGCAAAGGTCGATCTCCAGCCCGGCCTTGCCGGAGAAGGCCATCTCGGCCAGGGTCACGGCGAGGCCGCCCTCGCCCACGTCGTGGGCGGAGCGGATGTAGCCGCGTTTCACCGCCTCGTGATACTGACGGTAGCATCGCAGGGCCTCCTCGGCGCGGGTCGCGGGGACGGGGGCGTTCTCGAGTCCATGGCGCCGCGCGAAGACGGAGCCGCCGAGGTCGGCGGAGGTGTGGCCGACGACGGCGAGGAGGCTGTCGCTTTTGCGCAGGGAGGCGCCGGTGACGTGGCCCTCCTCCTCGACGATGCCCATGCCGCTGACGAGCAGGGTCACGGGGATGGAGACGGGGCCTTCCTCGGTCTCGAAGTAGTTGTAGAAGGAATCCTTGCCGGAAACGAAGGGCGTGCCGTAGACCTCGGCGATGGAGGCCATTCCCTTGGCCGTCTCGACGAGGGCTCCCAGCTCCTCCTCGTCGTCGGGGTTGCCCATGCAGAAATTGTCGAGGATGGCGATGCGCTCGGGATCGGCTCCGGCGGCGACGAGCTGGCGCACGCATTCGTCGACGCAGGCCGCGCCCATGGCGTGGGGATCGGTCTTGCCCCATTCGGGCAGCAGGGCGACGGACATGGCCATGAGGCGCGAGCTGCCCTCGATGCGCAGCACCGAGGCATCCTGCGGCGCGTCGCCCGAGGCGCCGGCGAGGGGCTTCAAAATCGTGTTGCCCTGCACCTCGTGGTCGTATTCGCGGATGACCGGCTCGCGCGAGACGATGGCGAAGTCGGTGAAGAGGTCGCGCAGGGCCTGCCCCGGATTCGTCAGGACGGGCGGCTCGACCGGGGCGGTCCTCTTCGTCCAGCGGGCTTTCAGATGCCGGGTCGGCGCGTCGTGGAGCTTGGTGCAGTCGAGTTCGCAGACGGTGCGCCCGTGGTGGGTCACCTTGAGGATGCCGGAGCCGTCGGCCTCGCCGAGCTCGGTCAGTTCGGTCTCGTAGAGGTCGGCGAGCTTGCGCAGTTCGGGCAGGGCGGACTCCTTCACCGCGAGGACCATGCGCTCCTGGCTCTCGCTGATGAAGATCTCCCAACTGACGAGGCCGGGCTCCTTCAGCTTCACCTGGTCGAGGTCGATGGTGCCGCCGCATTCCTCCAGCATCTCGCCGGCGGCGCTGGAAAATCCGCCCGCGCCGCAGTCGGTGATGAACTCGATCAGCCCCCGCTCCCGCGCCGCGAGGACGAAGTCGGCGGCCTTCTTCTCCTCGATGGGGTTGCCGATCTGCACGGCCTGCTGGTCCGACTCGTGGCTCTCCGTGTCGAGGGCGGCGGAGGAGAAGGTCGCGCCGTGCAGCCCGTCGCGTCCGGTGCGGCCGCCCACGGCGACGACCTTCATGCCGGCCTCGATCTTCTTCTCGATGTCCTTGGTCGGAATGACCCCGGCGGTGCCGCAGAAGACGAGGGGATTGTAGATGTAGGCGTCGTCGAACTGGATCGCCCCGCTGATCGTGGGGATGCCCATGCGGTTGCCGTAGTCGCGCACGCCGCGCACGACGCCGCGCATGACCCCGAGGGGATGGATGACGTCGTCGGCCTTGATCTGGTCCGCCGTGGTGTCGGGCGCGCCGAAGCAGAAGACGTCGAGCGAGCCGATGGGCTTGGCCCCTTTCCCGGCCCCAAGGATGTCGCGGATGACTCCGCCGAGCCCGGTGTTGGCCCCGGCGTAGGGTTCGATGGCGCTGGGGTGGTTGTGGGTCTCGGCCTTGAGGCAGACGGCGAGTTCATCGTCCAGCTTGATGAAGCCCGCGTTGTCGTGGAAGGCGGAGAGGACGAAGCCGGGCTTGCGGTCGAAGATGCGCTGCGACACGTCGCGGATGTAGGTCTTGAACAGGGAGTTCACCGTCTCGGCCCCGCCCTCGCCCTCGTGCTCGATGGTCGCGCCGAAGATGCGGTGCTTGCAATGCTCGCTCCAGGTCTGGGCGATCACCTCCAGCTCCACGTCGGTGGGTTCGCGTTTCCACTCGGCGTAGATCGCCTGGATCGCGAGCATGTCCTCGCGGGAAAGCGAGAGCTTCATGAAGCGGCTCAGTTCCAGCAGCGCGTCGCCGTCGAGGTCCGAAATCCGGAGCACCCGGTAATGGTCGGCCGGGGCCTCGGCGATGCGTTCGAGGGGGTTCGGGGTCGCGGGGTCAGACATGGCCGGGGAGGACGTTCCAGTGGTGGATCGCGGCGTTGCAGAGGTCGCGGACGAAGCGGTCCGACTCCTTGCCCGTGCCGCCGAAGAGGTAGAGCCGCTGACGGATGCGCAGCTCCTTCAGCTCGAAACCGGGTTCGGGGATGCCGCGGTAGTAGGAGAGGACCGCCTCCTTTTCGAGGTCGAGAGCCCCCGGCTTCATCCCGTATTCGAGGGCGAAGGAGTAGCCCTCCAGCGCCGGCACCTCGCCCACGTGCAGCTCCTGGCTGATCTCGTCGAGCAAAGTCTTGCGGACGAAGGCCTCCACGGCCGCCTGATCGCCGGCGAACTCCATTTCGTAGCGCCGCGTGCGGCGGTAGGTGAGCCCGCCCGCCAGCGGCTCGTAGAGAAGGCCGTTCGCGTCCGCCGCCTCGATGAAGCGGTCGCTGATTTCGTAAATCTCCCGCATGGTGGACGAGGGGTGTTTCCGGTGGATCGGTGTCCTCACCCCTAGGCGGGATTCGCGGCGAGTCAACCGGGCACGCGGGCTAAATCCCGTTTATTTTCTGGAGGGTGCCGGATTCGGAGGGGGGAGCCTGCTCTCGCTGGAGAGAAAGGGCCAGAAGGGAGAGCGCATGGCCCGAAGGGGCCGTCTCGGCTCGGCGGAACGGGACTCCGTTCAGCCCCTCAAGCCGGTTGCATGGGAGGGGGGAGAGTGTCAGGTTCGGAGCTCCCGGCCTTGGACGCCGGAAGCCGCGCCTGTGTTCTCCTCGCCGATGCCCTCCCTCGACCATCCCGTCTCTCGAATCGCCGATCCGCTCCGGGTCGGCGGGAAATGGTTCCGCGCCGGGGAGGAGGCCTGCATGGTCAAGGCGGTCGCCTTCGGCCCCTTCCCTCCCGGGGCCTTCCCGGACGAGGGGCGCGGGCAACTCGGGCGCGTCCGCGACGAACTCGGGGCGAACGCTCTGAGGCTCTTCGAAATTCCCTCGCTCGACTTCCTCCACGCCTGCGCCGAGACCGGCCTGCGCGTCTTCGTGACGATCCCCTGGACCCAACACGTGGACTTTCTGAAGCAGCGGGGGGCCCTGGCCGAGGCGGACCGCCTCCTGCTGGAGACGATCCGCCGCTTCCGGGGGCATCCGGCCCTCGCGGGCTACTTCGTCGGCAACGAAATCGAATCGACCTTGGTCCGCTGGATGGGGGCCTCGCGCGTCGTCGAGCAGATCGAGCGGCTCATCGACCTGGGCCACGCCAACGATCCCGACGCCCTCTTCGCCTACGCGAACTACCCGAGCACGGAATACCTCCTGCCGCAGAACCAGGACTTCGTCGCCTTCAACCTCTACCTCGAGTCGCGCGAGGCCTTCGCCGCCTACCTCGCCCGGCTGCAGAACCTCGCCGGGAACAAGCCGCTCTTCCTCTCCGAGTTCGGCATCGATGCGAACGCCCACGGCGAGGAGGCGCAGGCGGAGATGCTGAAGTGGGCCGTCGAGGAGGCCGCCGCCGCCGGGGTCGCGGGGACGACGCTGTTCTCCTGGAGCGACCTGTGGCAGCGCGGCGGGACGACGGTGCAGGGCTGGAGCTTCGGACTGACGCGGGCGGACCGCTCGGCCAAGCCCGCGCTGGAGGCGGTGCGCGGCGTCTGGGAGGGCCTGCGGCGGCCGGGGGACGGCGTCGTCCTGACGAAGACCCCGAAAATCTCCGTGATCGTCTGCACCTACCGGGGCAGCGCGACGCTGGTGAAGTGCCTCGACTCCATCGTCGCGCTCGACTACCCCGACTTCGAGACCATCGTGGTGAACGACGGCGGCGACGGGCGCGTCGCGGAGATCGCCGCGACCTACGAGGGCGTGAGGCATCTCCCGACGGAGCACGACGGGCTGGGCGCGGCGCGCAACACGGGCGCGGCGGCGGCGACGGGCGACATCTTCGCCTACACCGACGACGACTGCGTCGTCGATCCGGACTGGCTGAAGTGGATCGCGGCGCAGTTCGAACGGGATCCCGGGCTGGGCTGCGCGGGCGGTCCGAACCTGCCTCCGCCGCCGGAGAACGCCACCCGAGCCCAAGTCGCGGCGGCGCCGGGCGGCCCCAGCCACGTGCTCCTCGACGACCGCCACGCCGAACACCTCCCGGGCTGCAACCTGGCGGTGCGGCGCGGAGTCTTCGAGGAGGCGGGCGGCTTCAACCCCCTGTTCCGCACGGCGGGCGACGACGTCGACTTCTGCTGGCGCGTCCTCGCGGCTGGGCACGGACTCGGCTTCCACGCGGCGGCCTTCGTCTGGCACCACCGCCGCTTCTCCTACCGCGCCTACTTCCGCCAGCAAATCGGCTACGGACGGGCCGAGGCCCTCCTCATGCCGCTGCACCCCGAGCGCTTCCGCGGAGTCGGCGGCGCCGTATGGAAAGGGCAGGTCTACGTGACGCGGCGGCGCTTCGGCGCCTTCGTCTACCACGGGCACTACGGACACGAGCCCTTCCAACTGATGTATCCGGGCGGCGACTCCTGGTTCGGCGAGGTCGCCCTGCACGTGCTCTGGTGGGCCGTCGCCCTTCTCTTGGCCGTCGCCGGGATCTTTCTCCCTCCCCTGCTGGTTCCGGCGGGAACCATGCTCTTCGGCACCGGCTTCGTCGCCTTCGGCAGGGCGGGGCGCTCCCCCGTCGCTCCCGCCCACGACACGACCGCCTCGCGCTTCGCCCTGACCGGATTGATCGTGGCGCAGGGCGTGCTACGGAGCGGGACCCGCCTGATGAAGGGTTGGCGGCACGCCACCTGGGGGCGCGGTCTGCGCACCGTCGGAGGCACCGCGGCGGAGACCCTCGCCAAGGGCTGGTGGAAGCTCGGCGACGAGCAGGCCTACTGGAGCGACCGGGGACTGGGCCGGGAGGCGCTGCTGGCCGCCATCCTGGAGGCCTTTCCCGGCGCCGAGGACGACGCGACGGGGAAGACCGACATCATTTTCAAACGCGGTCGGCTCTGGAACTGGGCGGTCGTCACGGCGACGGAATACCACGAGGGCGAAGGTCGCCTGACGAGGCTGCGTCTCCTCGCCCGGCCGCAGCCGGTGACGCGGATGGTCGTCTTTCCCCTGTTGCTCGCCATGCCCGTGGCGGTCGCGATGGGATTCGGGTTCAAGAGCGAGCTGCTCACGCTCGGCGCGGTCTACGGCGGCGTCTGGACTGCGTCCCGCCTCCTCATGCGGGCGAAGCGCCCCCGCTTCCACCGCATCGCCAAGAAAGCGGGATTGGAGACGGCGGGATGACGACCTCGACCTGCGCGAAGGCCAGCCTTTCTCCGTGCGGAACCTCCGGGCGAAGCGGGACCGGGGAAGCCCGGATGGAGGCGCGCCTACAAGTTCGGCAGGCCGGGGGGACGGTCCGAGAGACGGTGGAACTGCTGCTGCTCGTAGGGGGTCTTGGCCTGCTCCTCGGTCATGCCGCCGACCAGGGTGACGTCGCCGTAGCCGCTGTTCTTCAACTCGGGACGGTTGGGCCCCTTCCCGTAGAGGGTCTGCTGCCGCACCGGCTCCCCGTCGATGTTGATGATCGTGTAGCGGTAGGACTGCGGCCCCGTCATGTGGAGGATGTGGAGCTGGTTCTGCGAGTCGATCGCGTGGGCCGGAGGGCGCAGCGCGATGTAGTCGCCTAGGGGATAGGTGCGGAAGACCATGCCCGACTCGCTGTCCTTCAGCCGGAAGTAGAGGGCCTTGGAACGCGCCCCGTGGTAGTAGGTCATCAGGGAGTATTCGCGGTAGGTGCCGGCCTGGGGGTGCCCCTGCGGCACGCCGACGATCTGGCTCCACATCGGCTGGCCCTCGGTGACCTGCACCGTCACCTGCTTCGTCTCGAAGACGCGGTTGATCTGGGGGAAGTGGACGCTCGCCTTCACCCGGTAGCTGCCGATGGAGGCCATGGGGTAGCGCCGGTTGATCGTGACCTTGTGCTTGTAGGTCTGCCCGGCTCCGAGCACGATGGGGCGCTCGCTGCGCTCGCCCTGCACGGGGGTGATGAGGTGCCCGCGTCCGTCGGTGACGCTGAAGTCGAGCCAGCTCAGCCCTCCCGACTCGCCGAAGATGAGGTCGCGCCCCGCCATGTTCACGATGATGAGTTCGCCGGTGATCGGCTCGTGGGCGAGGTAGAGGGAGCGGTCCAGCTTCAGGTCGAGGTTGATCTGCGCCGAGCCGGTGGCGGCCGCCGCCAGGAGCACCGCGATCAGGCAGGCTGGGAGGGGCCATCGGCCCATGCGCATCGGAGTTCTCATCGGAACGGGACCGGAACTGTCGCGGATCGGCGCCGCGAACGCAACGGGAAACTGGCCGGGCGCGGCAAGGGCGCGGACGCCCGGCCCGCACGGACACGGAAAAGCCCGCCCCGGCGTGGCCGGGACGGGCTTCGGAATCGTTCCCCAAGAAAGAGGAAGGAAGGGCCCCCGATCAGTCGGGCAGCAGCACGTTGTCCGTCTTCGTGTCGAGCCAGCCGCCGCTGGCCTTGCCGCCTTCCTCCATCTGGCGCTCCTCGAAGATGTTGTCGACGAGGCGGTCCCGGCTGCGGACGGTGGCTCCGGGCTGGGCGGAGGTGAGGGTCTCCTCCTGCACATGGCCGCCGCAGTAGCCCACGACGGCCTTCTTGGACTTCAGCCAGGGATGGTATTCGCCGTATTCGCCGGGACCGTCCATGAGGCCGTCGGCGACGAGGGGGGAGCGGCTGAAGCTGGTGTCGAACTGGCCGGACACGTAGCAGTAGACGTTCTCCTGGGGCTCCAGCTCTCCGTCCTCGCGGGGCGGCTGGAGCTTGTCGGGATGGCGGGTCTGCATCCAGAAGATGACCTCGGTGTCGATGTAGTCGGGGATGAGGACGTTGAAGGCGTCGGTCGAGTTCGTGAAGGAGGAGTCCTCCCCGCCGGCCTCTTCGTCCGCGTCGGGGTCGAAGGAGGGGTAGAGCCCCTCCCAGTCCGCCGCGAAGGCGCGGCACCCGAGCAGGATCTGCTTGATGTTGTTCACGTCCCGGGTGCGCTTGGCGCGCTCCTGGATGCCGTTGTAGCCGGGCATC
>CAYMMC010000064.1:8595-10520 GCA_964391125.1 uncultured Akkermansia sp. | reverse complement strand
GGCGAGATCGAGCTGATGCGCAACGCCTTCTGAGAGGGGCCTCCGGTCGCAGAATCCACTTTCAAATCGCCCCATCCCGGTTCAGTTTACCGGCCCCGAAATGCAGTTGATCCAAATCGTCGAGGCCCTCATCTACGCCGCGCCGGAGCCGGTCACCGCCGCCGAGATCGCGAAGGCGGTCCGCCGCGCCGCCGCCGACAGCCTCGCTCCGCAAGCCCGCGACTGGGAGTCCGTCGGCACGGGCGAGATCGAGTCGGCCATCGCCGAACTCGGCGAAGCCCTCGCCGCCTCGGGGCGGGCCGTCGAACTGCAGGAGGGGGCCTCGGGATGGCGCTTCGCGACCCGGACCGACTTCGCCGACTGGATCCGGGCGCTGCTGCCGGAAATGCGGCCGGAGAAGCTCAGCGCCGCCGCCCTCGAGACCCTCGCCCTCGTCGCCTACCGCCAGCCCATCACCAAGGCCGACATCGAAGCCGTCCGCGGGGTCTCGGTCGACGGCACCCTGCAGAAGCTGCTCGCGCGCCGCCTCGTCCGCGCCGGGGGGCGGGCCGACCTGCCGGGCCGCCCCATGCTCTACGAGACGACGGAGGAGTTCATGGAGCACTTCGGGATCAAGTCGCTCGACGACCTGCCGAACGCCTCCGAGCTCCGCCTCGTCGCCCTGCCCGCCGCGGAGGTCCCGACCGCAGAGCCCCCCTCCCCCGCCGATCCGGCGGAGAGCGAGGTCCCTCAGGAGCCCGCCGGGGAGGAAGCTCCGCCCGAAGAACCACCCTTTCCCGAAGAGGCAGCCCCTTCCGAAGAAACGCCGCCGCCCGCCCCGGAATCCGAAATCCCATGAGCCTCGCAGACCTGCGCCGACAGATCGACGCGATCGACACCGACATCATCCGCCTCCTCAACGAACGCGCCGACGTCGTCCACGAAATCGGCGCCATCAAAAAGCGCGACGGACTGGAGATCTACGCCCCCGAGCGCGAGGAGACGCTGCTGCGAAGCCTCGTCGCCAAGGGCGAGGGGGGCCGCCTGCCCGCGCATTCGATCCGGGCGATCTACCGCGAGATCATGTCCGCCGCCCTCGCCCTGGAGGAGGACCTCAAGATCGCCTACCTCGGCCCCGCCGGCACCTGGACCCACCAGGCCGCGATCCGGAAGTTCGGCCACAGCGTGAAGTACCTGCCCCAGCCCGGCTTCGCCGACGTCTTCGCGCAGGTGGAGCGCCGCGTCGCCGACTACGGCGTCGTGCCCATCGAAAATTCGACGGAGGGCGCCGTGCGCGACATGTTCCGCCTCTTCTCGGAGCATTCCCTGAAAATCTGCGCCGACGTCCCCCTGCCCATCGAGGTCTGCCTCATGGCCCGGGACGGGATGGAGGCGATCCGCCGGGTCTTCGGCCACCCCTCCAATCTGACGGCGGCGAGACGCTGGCTCGGGCAGCATCTCCCGCATTGCGAGATCGTGGAGGTCGCCAGCTCCGCCCAGGCCGCCGCCCACGCCCTGGAGGACCCCGCCGCCGCCGCCGTGGGAACCCACGCCGCCGCCGAGACCTCGGACCTGCGCACGCTGGCGACCCGCATCGAGAACGAGCGGACCGTGGCCCGCTTCTCCGTCGTCGGCCGGCATCCGAGCCCTCCGACCGGGAGCGACCTCACCTTGCTGGCGATCTCCGGATCGGAGATCGGCGGCACCGTGACCGGCATCCTGCGCCTCCTTCTCAGCCACGGCGTCGAGGCCGTCCGCATCGACGCGCACGAGACCGGACCGGACGAAGCCGCGGAGCAGCCGGGAGCCCAAGCCGTCGTCCGTCTGGAAGTCGGCGGCCACGCCGAAGTCCCGCCCCTCTCGGAAGCCATTGCCGCCCTGAGGCAGGAGGGGAAGGACGTGGCCGTTTTCGGCAGCTATCCGCGCCCGACCTGCGGAACCGGCGA
>CAYMMC010000064.1:0-8495 GCA_964391125.1 uncultured Akkermansia sp. | reverse complement strand
CCGATCGAGAACTCCTCCGGCGGCGTGATCACCGCGACCGTCGACCGGATCATGGAGACGGGCAGCCCCTACCACATCCGGGAGGAGATCGCCCTCGACGTCAAGCTGGCCCTGCTCGCCCGCGAAGGGGACGAGATCCACCGGATCTACTCGCATTTCGTCCCCTTCCACCATTGCGGCAAGTGGCTCCGCGCCCACTACCCGCAGGCGGAACAGGTCGTGACGCCGAGCACGCCCCAGGCGGCGATCCTCGCCGCCCAGGAGCGCGGCGCGGCCGCCATCGGGGCGCGCGAGAGCGCGGAGCGCTACGGGCTCGACATCCTGCACTACCCCATCGAGGCGGACACGACCAACATCACCGAATTCCTCGTCGTGGCCCATCGGGCCAACGACCCGTCCCCGGAAAACTCGCGGACCAGCTTGGCGGTCGAACTGCCCGATTCCTCCGGCAGCCTCTTCCGCTTCCTCGGCCCCTTCGCGAACAGCGGAATCAATCTGAAGCGGATCGAATCCCGCCCCATCGTCGGCCATCCCAACCAATACCGCTTCTTCGTGGAGATCGAGGGCAACGCGGCCGACGAGGGGATCCGCCGCGTGCTCGAGGAGGCGGAGGGCTTCTGCATCCAGATGAGAAACTTCGGCTCTTATCCGTCGACCGCTCGATTCGAGTCGTGAGTTCCTTGGTGGCACCCCAAGTCGCCAACGTCTCCGCGCCAGCCCCGTGACATTCTCTAGGGCGCGATGGATTGTTCCTAATGTCCTCTGCCGATGACGCTTGGCAGAAACATGCGCAGGCGTGATCGCCTCCGTCCGCCATGACTCCGCCCCTCGCCGAACTGACCATGCCCGCGACGCCGGAGCTGTTGAAGTCCCTGGGCCTTTCCCTGGGATTGGGGCTGCTCGTCGGCCTGCAACGGGAATGGGCGCGGAGCGGCAACGCAGGAATCCGGACCTTCGCCCTGACCACCGTCTTCGGCGCCCTCTCCGGACTGCTGGGCATCGCGTTCGGCCCCTGGGTGGTGGCTGCGGGACTGGTGGGACTGTCGGGCGTCGTCGTCCTCGGCCACCTGGCGGAGCTGCGACGGGACGCCCCCGACCTCGGTCTCACCACCGAAGTGGCGATGCTGGTGATGTTCGCCACCGGGGCCGCCGCGATGCTCGGCTTCCGCATCGAGTCCGTGATCGTGGCGGGCGGCGTGATGGTGCTGCTGCACAGCAAGGAGCCCCTGCACGACATGGTCGCCCGCATCGGAAGGGAGGACCTGCGCGAGATCGCGAGGCTGGTGCTGCTCGGCCTCGTCATCCTCCCCCTCCTCCCCAACCGGGAGATGGGCTCCTTCGGCGTCCTCAATCCCTTCTCCATCTGGCTGATGGTGACCTTGATCGTGGGGATGAGCCTGACGGCCTACCTCATCGGGAAATTCGTCGGGGGGAAGAAGGGCGCCATCCTCGCCGGGGTCCTCGGCGGGATGATCTCCAGCACCGCCACCACCGCCAGCCTGGCGCGACACAGCCGCAAGGAGGGCGCCGGGGGCATCCTGCTCGCCGCCGTGGTGACGATCGCCTCGACGGTGGTCTTCGTCCGCGTGGCCGTCGAGGTCGCCGTCGTCGCCCCCGGCCAGATGAAGGCGCTGCTGCCCCCGCTCCTCGGCATGATGGCATGGTGCTCCCTCGTCGGCGCCGCCCTCTACCATTTCTCGTCCAAATCCGGCTTCGCCTTCGTCGGCGACAAGCCCCCGTCCGAGCTGAGAACGGCGATCGTCCTGGGCCTCCTCTACGCCGTCGTCCTCGTCGTGGTCGCGGCGGCGCGCGAATATCTGGGCGAATCGGGGCTTTACCTCGCGGCGCTTCTCTCCGGCCTCACCGACATGGACGCGATCACCCTTTCGACCGCGAAGATGGTCGGATCGGGACACATCGAGAGCGACACCGGCTGGCGCATGATCCTGGTCGGCGGCTTGGCCAACCTGCTTTTCAAGGGCGGCATGGCCGCCATGCTGGGCGCCCGGGATTTCGTCCGTCCGCTGCTCGGCGGCTTCGGCGCGATGCTGCTCGGCGGACTCGCCATCCTCCTGCTCTGGCCCTGACCGGGCCCTGGGCGAGCGGGGCGGTCAGCACGGTTTCAGCACGTAGTTCACGCTGCTCTCGCCGGGGCGCCACGGCTGCAGGCGGCCCTCGCGCAGGGTGTGGATGTCGTAGCCCAGCTCCCGGATCCGTTCCAGCACCCGGGTTCCATGCCCTCCGGCGTCGAGCGGATCGTTCACTTCGATGAGCATCGTCGGCCGATGGTGCAGGAGGGTGCGCCGCGCCCCGTCGAGCACCTCCAGCTCGTGCCCCTCCACGTCGCATTTGATGAAGTCGATCCGCTCCACTCCGTGGTGGGCGCAGAACTCGTCCAGCGTGCTCGTCTCGACCGCGACCGGCTTGCCTCCGGCCCCGCAGGCGCCCAAGGAGGCCTCGTAGTGGTTCAGGGTGCCGTCCTCCCTGAGCGGGATGAGCATTTCCGAAACCCCGTTGCGATCGGAAAGCGCGGTGCGGAAGATCCGCGCATTGCCCATGCCGAGGGAAGCGCAATTGCCCTCCAGCACTTCGAACATGTCTTCGGTCGGCTCGAAGGAGAAGACCCTGCCCTCCTTGCCCACCGATTCGGAAAGGAAGCGGGTGAAGAGCCCGAAGTTGGCCCCGATGTCGAGGACGGTATCCCCCGGCTTGGTGAACAGGGAGATCGCGGCGAGGTCCGGTTCGTCGGTGATGCGAGCCCGCCGGAGCTTGCGGCGATAGTGAACCCGTCGGAGCAGGGACTGGACCCGCGCGGGAAGCAGGGCGGCCACCGGCATTAGAATTCGCTTCAGGCGGGATGTCATGGGATGGGCTTTGTTCAGGTGACTCTTTTTATGTTGTAATTATGGATTTTATCATTTTTTGCAAATCCATCAACTCGAAAGAAAAAGCCCAGGGATCCCCTGGGCTTTCTAATTGAAATGCAGCGGTCGCTCTTCAGTCCTTCTTGGGACGGTCGATGCGGACGATGTGCTCGCCCTCCCGCTGCAGGTCGAGGCGGTCGCGGGCGACGGTCTCGAGGTAGTCCCTGTCCGTCTTGAGGAGGCGGTGCTCCTGTCTCAGCCGGACGACGCGGCTTTCCTTCTCGTCGCGGATCCGCTCGACCCGCTCCTTCTCCGCCACGAGCGAGTCGCGGCGTTGGAACTGGGGACCGAGCAGCTTCACTGCGGCGAGAAGGAGGAGGGCGTAGATCACCACCTCCATCACGCGCGAGAGCCGTCTCCAGACGCTCGGGCGCACCTTCTCCTCTCCGGCGGGGAAGTGGAGGGCGAACTCGGGCCGGTCTCTGAACTCGGGGTCGCGCATGGCTTCGCGGGGCGGGGATGGAGGACGGTCAGACCCGCATCTTGCCCCCGTAGACGGCGTCGTCTCCGAGCTCCTCCTCGATGCGGAGAAGCTGGTTGTACTTCGCGACCCGGTCGGAGCGGCTCAGCGATCCGGTCTTGATCTGGCCCGCGTTGGTGGCCACGGCGATGTCGGCGATGGTGCTGTCCTCGGTCTCGCCGGAGCGGTGGCTGATGACGCTGGTGTAGCGGTTCTCCTTGGCCAGCTCGATCGCGTCGAGGGTCTCGGTGAGGGAGCCGATCTGGTTGACCTTCACGAGGATGGAGTTCGCCACGCCGAGGTCGATGCCCTTGCGGAGGAAGCTGGTGTTCGTGACGAAGAGGTCGTCGCCGACGAGCTGGGTCCTCTCCCCCATCTTCTCGGTCAGCAGCTTCCAGCCGTCCCAGTCGTTCTCGTCGCAGCCGTCCTCGATCGAGACGATGGGATATTTGCTCTGCAGCTCGAGGTAGTAGTCGACGAGCTCGGCGGCCGTCTTCTCGGACTGGTCCGATTTCTTGAAGACGTACTTGCCCTTCTCCTTGTCGTAGAACTCGGAGGAGGCCACGTCGAGGGCGATGAAGATCTCCTCGCCCAGCTTGTAGCCGGCCCGCTCGACCGCCTGGGCGATCACTTCGAGGGCGTCGAAGGCGGAGTCGAGATTGGGCGCGAAGCCGCCCTCGTCGCCGACGGTGGTGGTGAGGCCGCGGTCCTTCAGCACTTTCTTCAGCGCGTGGAAGATCTCGCAGCCCTGGCGCAGCGCCTCGCGGAAGGTGGGCGCGCCCTTCGGCATGATCATGAACTCCTGGAAGTCGATGGGCGCGTCGGAATGGGCGCCGCCGTTGATGATGTTCATCATCGGCACGGGAAGCACCTTCGCGTTCGGGCCGCCGATGTACTTGTAGAGGGGCAGCTGGAGCTGGTTCGCCGCCGCATGCGCGGTGGCGAGGGAGACGCCGAGCACCGCGTTGGCGCCGACGTTCTTCTTGTTCGGCGATCCGTCGAGCTGGAGCATCAGCTTGTCGATCGCGGTCTGGTCGGTCGCGTCGAGGCCGACGAGCTCGGGGGCGAGCCTCTCGTTCACGGCGGAAACGGCCTTCTGGACGCCCTTGCCGAGATAGCGGCCCTCCTCGCCGTCGCGGAGCTCCCAAGCCTCGTGCTCGCCGGTGCTCGCTCCGCTCGGCACGGCGGCCCGCCCGATCGCGCCGCCCTCCAGTTCGACGTCGACTTCGACGGTGGGATTGCCCCGGGAATCGATGATCTCGCGGGCCCGGATGTTGGTGATGGTCGTCTCTAGCATGTTCGGTACTTCGTTAGTTTGCGGTTGATTAGGAAATCTTCAATGTAAAAACATCCAAAATTATTGCCATTCCAAGTCTTCGCAGCGATTCGCGTCCCTTACCCGAATCGGAGGGCTTTGCAAGCGGCAAACAGGGAGCGCCTGGGGCGGTGCTCGGCTAGATCCGCTGAAACAGGCCCCGCAGTGGCTCCTGGAAGAGCAGGGCGCCCAGCAGCAGCAGGATCGTGACGACGAGACTCACGTAGCCGACCATCAGGCCGATCGCCCCGAGCGTGTGGCCCGGCGCCGGCTGAACGGGACTGTGCCGGGCCTTGGCCAGCGCCGTGTGCCCGAAGATGATCGCCAGGGGGGCGAAGAACACGCCGCCCAGGACGCAGAGGACCACGCTGAGAACCGCCGAGACGATGGAGACCGCGCCCCAGAGCGGGGAAGGCGGCAGATCCGGACCATCGTCCTCCGCCTCCTCCCCGTCCTTTTCCACTTCGGGGTCCGAGACGGGGCGAGAATAGGCAAGGGCCTCCGCGCCCGCCTCCAGTCCGCCGCCCCGCGAAGCGGGAAGAGGAACCCCCGCCGAGTCGGGAGACGGGGGGCTCTCCGCGAAGGACGGCAGCTCCGCCCTCTCCGGCGGCGGAGCGAAACCCGGCGGTCCGCCGCGACTCTCTCCGGGAAAGCGGATCGCCGCCGAGCAAACCGGGCATTCCACCGTGGTGCCGTAGAAGGTCTCGTCGCCGGACACCTTCTGTCCGCATTTCGGGCATGCCACTTTGATCGTCGCCATCGGAATGGGTTCGCGTTTCGCGATGGGGCACTAGAAAGCCCGAAACCCTTGCCCCCGCAAATGAAATCGCCCGGCGACGCCGTTCCAAGGCAGCCCCGACCGTTCCGTCCGGAGAAGAGCATCGCCGGAGAACGCCCGACCGGCGCCGCAGGCCTGTGGTCCGGGAGAAGCCAGCCAGCCGCCTCCCCTCGGGAGCGCGGAGCCCCGGACTGGACTCAGTCGCGACGTGCCAGCACCGCCTCCACCGCGCGCAGGATGTGCGGGGTGTTGAGGGGGGATTTTTGCTCGGCCTCCGGCCAGCCGACGAGCCTCCGCTCCTCGGCGGCCCGGCCGTCGGCGCGACCGAGTTCGACCAGAATGTCGCGAACGACCTCCCAGCCATGCAGCTCCAAGTCCTCGAGCACCGGACTGCCATCCACGTAGCGCATCTCCTTCAACTCCGTCGGCACGCGCTGCGGCGGGATTTCGCCCCGCTTGTCCACCGACAGCGCCAGCGGATCCCAGAATTGCGCGGCGGCTTCGTAGGCCATCCCGTCGAGCCGCCCGAGGACGGACTCCTTCGCCGGCCAGGAGGCGCGCAGCCCCCCGCCGATGCCGCCCTTGCCGAGGGCGCGCTCGGACCAGCGGGCCGTGCCCTCGGTGTACCAGCGGTTCTTGAAGAAGGTCGCGCCGTTTTGGATGATGTGGAACAGCTCGTGGGCGGGCGTGAGGTTCTCCGCCGCCTTGACCGAGGTCGCCACGTCGAAGCAGAGCGTGCGCGTGCCCGGAGGATCGCCGGGGCGGTTGAACCGCTGCAGTTCGTCGTAGGCCAAGCCGTTCGATCCCAGCGTCTCGCGGCTCAGCAGGTGCACATCGAGAAAGGCGGCCGCTTCGTAGCGCGGACTTCGGAACGGATCGGGAAAGCCGAGGCCGTCGATCCACAGCAGCCAGGCCGCGCGGACCTGCGCGGCCACGTCCTCCACTTGGTCGGGCATGCCGTTGCCGTTGCGATCGGCGCCGTCCACGGCGTGGTCGCCGACGGTGTCGTAGTGGATCCGGATCCGACCGTCGGCATGGGTTTCCATCAGCGCGGAGCGCGTCCCGGCGAAGGACGGGGCCGCTTGGGACCCGCTCGGGAAAAGAGCGATCGGAACCAGGAGAATGCAGAGGCGGGCGTTCATGGGGCTGCGGCACCCATTCCTAGTCTAAATCGTGTGATCGGTCGATCCTTTGATATAAAATTGATCCGATCATCAATTTTGTTGAAAAACAACTCAACATATTGCATGGATCCCTTGTGAAAAAATTGCCAACGCACTGTCCGAGCTGCGACCGCCCACTGGCCGTGAAGCGGCTGGGCTGCGGGCATTGCGGCACGGAAGTCGAAGGAGTCTACCCCTTGCCGCCGCTGGCCGCCCTGCCGCAGGAGGACCAGGAGTTCATCCGCCAGTTCGTCGAGGCCAGCGGCAGCTTGAAGGAGATGGCCGGCCTCTTGAAGGTCAGCTACCCGACGGTGCGGAACCGTCTCGACGACGTCATCGCCAAACTGCGGGCAATCCCCTCCGAATCCAAGCATGAAGACATCTAGCCAAGGCAAGCTCTCCAGCCTCCTGTTCAACCCGTTCCGCCGCGTCGCCGGAGCGCCCGCGCTCGGTCTCGGCCTAATGACGATCCTGCTGGGCAGCTGGATCGGCTCGTTGAGCGACACGCACTTCGACGGCGTCCTGGACACGCACACCGGCAGCCCCGCGCCCTTGTGGTTCTTCCTCGCCGAAGGGATCGTCGACTGGCTGGCGATGGGCCTGGCCCTGCTCGCGACGGGACGCTTGGCGACCCGCTCCGAGTTCCGGACCATCGATCTCCTCGGCACTCAGGCCCTGGCGCGCTGGCCCATGCTGCTCGCCGCGCTGGCCTGCCTGGCGCCGGGATACCGTCGCTTCACCCAGCACCTCGTGGAACAAGTCCAGAAAGCGCCCCAGGACCTGAGCCTGGCGCATCCCGATGCCGCGTGGTTCTTCCTCGTGGTTCTGGCGACGCTGGCGGCCACGGTGTGGATGGTGATGCTGATGTACCGGTCCTTCTCCCTCTGCGCCAACCTTCGGGGCGGTCGGGCCGCCGTCCTGTTCACCGTCGCGCTGATCGTCGCGGAAGCGGTCTCGAAGATCGCCCTCGTGCTGCTGGCGAAGCGCCTTTGACCAGCGCGTCAGCGTGGCGTCAGCCCTTCGATCCTCTCCACCAGCGCCGCCGCGATCTCCTCCTTCGGCGCCCGGGGGAGGAACTGGCGGCCTCCGCCCCGATCGAAGACCAGCACCTCGTTTTCGCCTCGGTCGAAGGCGATGTCCGGTCGGCTCACGTCGTTGGCGACCAGCAGGTCGCAGTCCTTCCGGCGGAGCTTTTCAAGGGCGTGCCGCTCCAATTCCTCCGTTTCCGCCGCGAAACCGACGAGGATCCCTCCGAAGCCGAAGACGCTTCTCGCGCTGCCGAGAATGTCCGGATTCCGGACGAGGGCCAGCTGGAGAGTCTCGCCCGTCTTCTTGATCTTCTCGCCCGCGACCTCGGCGACGCGGTAGTCGGCCACGGCGGCGCAGAACACGGCGACGTCGACGCTACCGATCCCCCCAGCGACGGCCTCGTGCATTTCCCGCGCGGTCTCCACGCGGACGAGCGACGCGCCCACCGGCGGATCGAGGGACACGGGACCGGTCACGAGCAGCACCTCGTGCCCTCTCGCCAGCGCGGCGGCGGCGAGCGCATAGCCCATCCTGCCCGAAGACCGGTTCGAGAGGTAGCGGACCGGATCGATCGGTTCGCGGGTCGGGCCGGCGGTGACTAGAAATCGCATGGTCGGGCATCGCCCGCGCTGGGGCGGCATCTCCACGGGTGGCGCTTTCTCACCACGCCGCCCCGAGCGTGGGCGTCGGATCGGTGCGATAGGGCATCCAGACGACGCCGACGGATCTGACGGCGCAGTTCTTCTTCAGCGGCGCGAGGGTGAAGCTCTCCAGCGCTTCGGTCATCGGATCCATGGAGGCCTTGAGCTTTTCGAGCTGCTCCTCG
>CAYMMC010000063.1:10206-10524 GCA_964391125.1 uncultured Akkermansia sp. | reverse complement strand
GTCGACCATGGCGTCGCCCTCACGGACACCGACGAGGCCGATGTGCTGGAACCAGGCCATGCCCTCGGCGAGGTTGGCCTTCGGAGTCTCGGGCATCCAATGGTGGTGCTTGTCCACCAGGACCCGGGCGTAGTTCTTGAACTTCGCGAGATCGCATGCCTCGGCAAGGGTTTCGGCGAAGAGGCTGCGGTCGGCGTCCGAGTGGACGATGGGCTGGCGTCGGTTTGCCGCGGGCCATGACGTGGTAGGCGGCGTCCTCGTATTCGATGCGGAGAGCTCGGGGCATGGGCGGAGGATGGGGCAGCGCGGCGGACTTCC
>CAYMMC010000063.1:0-10196 GCA_964391125.1 uncultured Akkermansia sp. | reverse complement strand
GGACGGCGCCGGACAAGCCGCCCGCCTGACCCCGGCCTCGCGGCCGCGGCCACCGGGGCCTACTGCGGCTTTTTCAGAAAGGCCCGGAGGCCCTTCGACGGCGACGGTCGCGACTTCCGCCCTTCGGCTGCGGTCACGGTGCGGGCGGGCAGGTCGGCGTTGGCGAAGAGGACGGAGAGAAAGTCCGCGTCGCGGAAGCCCCTGGCGCCCTTCCTCCCCTGGTGGACCACGACGAGGTCCATCGAAGGCACCACGTAGAGTCGCTGGCAGTTCGAACCGATCGAGCCGATCAGATCCGGGGGCGCCTGCTTGCTGAGGCAGGCGCGGCTCCAGTCCTCCGGCTGCGGCTTGATCTCGAGATACTCCTCGACGTCGATCTCGCGGGCGTCGGGATGGCGGCAGTAGGAGTTCACCCAGAAGCAGAGCCCGAAGGCGGGATTGATCGGCGTCGGGCGGAGGCAGGTCTCCAGGGCCTCGCTCGGCACGAGCTGCCGGCCGTTCCAGACGCCGCCGCGGGAGACCATCTCGCCGAACTTCATCCAATCGCGTCCGCTCATCCACATGCCCGCCGAGGGGATGACGTTGCCGTGGCTGTCGGCGCGCCATTGGGGGATGCGGATGTCGAGGGGCTTGATCAGCTTGCGCTCGAGGTAGCCCTGGTAGCTGAGGCCCTTGCGCTTCAGCTTGCGCCGCAGCACCTCGCAGAAGACCTGGAGGTGGCTCGGGCCGTAGATGAAGGACTCGCCCCGCTCGCGCTTCGCGTCGAGCCCCACGGCGAGCGTCAGCTTGTCGGCGGTGGAGCGGCCGTAGATCTCCTCGAAGCCCGTCTCCAGGCCCGAGGTGAAGTCGAGCAGCTCGCGGATCGCGATGCGCGACTTGCGCGGATCGTCGCGCCATTCCGGCAGGGTCTCGGCGACGCGCTCGTCGAGGGAGAGGAGCCCCTCGGATTCGGCGATCGCGGCGAGGGCGCCGAAGAAGGACTTCGTCCCCGAATAGATGTGGACCGCCTCGTCCGGGCCGTGGCCCTTCCCGTAGCGCTCGAAGCGGACTTCGCCCCGCTCCTTGACGATGAGGCCGATCCCGCCCCGCGCGGCGGAGTATTTGTGCGCCGCCTGGATCGACTTCGGGGCGAGCTGCGCGGCGGTCGGAAGGACGGTTCCGAAGGAGAGAAGGCCCATGAGGAATAGCTCGGGACGGAGGGATGGCATCCGGAAAGATGCCAGAGAGTGGACCGATGGTCAAAGGCGGGAGCGGGCCGCCTGGCGCGATCGCGCCGCGAAAAGGGGGCCTTCCACCCATTAGATCCTGTCGGCAGCGGCAGTGATCCAGTAGAGAGCATGGCAGACCCGACCCCAGAGCCCCGCCCCCGGCAGGCCGAATCCGAAGCGGACCCGGATCGGCGGCACGAGGAGTTCATGAAGCTCTTCGTGAGGCACGAGCCGGACCTCCGGGGCTTCGTCCGCTCGCTGCTGCCCACCCTGACCGACGCCGACGAGGTGCTGCAGGAGACGGCCATCGTCCTCTGGCGGAAATTCGACCGCTTCGCCGAGGGCACGGACTTCCTGCGCTGGGCGCTGGTCGTGGCGCGGTTCGAGGCGCTCGCCTACCGCCGCAAGATCGCCCGGGACCGGCTCGTGCTGAGCGAGGACGTGGCCGAGCTGCTCGCCGAGGAGGCCGTCGAGGAGATGCCCCGGCGCCGGCTCGAGCGGGAGGCCCTCGACCACTGCCTGCGCCGGCTCCCCGAAAGCCAGCAGAACCTCGTCACCAAGGCCTACACCCCGGGCATCAAGACCAAGGACGTGGCCGAGTCGCTGGGCAAGTCCCCCGCCTCGCTCTACATGGTGCTCAACCGCATCCGGGCCAATCTGATGAAATGCATCGCGGCCCGGCTGGATCGCCTCTCCGACGACGCCGGCGCCGGCCTCGCCCCCCTTTGACCGATTCCCCCATCGTCCACCCCGATCCCCCACCGACATGGATTTCAAGCAGGAGCAGCATTGGATCGACCAATACATCAACGGGACGATCTCCCGCGAGGAGCTGCGGGCGCTCGAGGACAGCCTGCGGCGGCATCCGGAGCTGCGGGCCGGCTTCCGCGCCCAGCTCGCGCTGGACGCCCATCTGGGGCAGGCCACCGACGTCTTCGCCCAGCCGGAGGCGGCCCCCTTCCCCGCCGCCCGCCGCCGCACCGCGAAGGCGATCTGGGCCCTCGCCGCCAGCCTGGCCCTCGCCGCGGTGGCCCTGACGGCCTGGCTCGGCGCCCGCGGAGCCGCGCCCGCGCACGTGGCGACCCTGATCCAGACCGACAACTGCCGATGGGAGGGCTCCACCCTGCCCACCATGGCCCAATCGCGGCTCGGCGCCGGCATGCTCTCCCTCGTGGAGGGCATCGCGACCCTGCGCTTCGAGAGCGGCGCGCTCGTCACCATCGAGGCCCCCACCCGCATGGAGATCGTCAGCGCCATGCACTGCCGCCTGCTGGAGGGCTCCGCCATCGCCGACGTGCCGGAATCCGCCCATGGCTTCACCGTCGACACCGAGGACATCCAGGTGGTCGACCTGGGCACCAAGTTCGCCGTGACCACGGGCGCCACGGGCAACAGCCAGGTGAGGGTCTTCGACGGGGCCGTCGACGTGCTGGGCATCCCCGACGTCGACACGAGGCGCATAACCACGGGCCAGGGCGTCCATGTGGGAGGCGCGAACCGCGTCCCCGACCACGAGATGCCGCGCGCCGACGCGAGCCGCCAGTCCATCTCCGCGGACGGAGGCTGGACCTCCATCGCCACCTCCTACGGCCGGGGGGCGGACGCCTACGTCCGCCGAGGCCACCGGGGAAGCCTGGGCCGCGATCCCCTGCTGATGGTCAAGCACACCCACATCGAGGAAGGCCGCAACAACGAGCGCCGCGCCATCCTGACCTTCGACCTGGCCGGGCACGACCCCGGCGCCGTGGAGGAGGCCCAGCTCGTCCTCGACGTCAAAGCCAGCGGCGTCGGATTCTCCACCATGGTGCCGGACTCCCGCTTCGCCGTCTACGGGCTGCTCGACGAGGACGGCGACGTCTGGAGCGAGGAGGCCCTGGAATGGGACGGCCTCCCCGGCGCGGGCGACGAAGGCGTCCTGCCCGACCGCGCCCGCAAGCTCGCCGAATTCTGGATTCCCCGGGGAGGCCCCGGCGGCCCCCTCGTGATCCGCCACGAGGCCATCGCCGACTTCGTCCGCGGCGACAGCAACGGCCTCGTCACCTTCCTCATCGTCCGCGAGACCAGCGAGACGCACTCCTCCGGCTTGGCGCACGCCTTCGCTTCGAAGGAGCACCCCAGCGGGCGCCCTCCCCTCCTCCGCATCCGCTAGACGCCGCGCCCCTTCCGAACGCCTTCCGCCTTCCCATGACGACCCAATCCTCCGCCTTCCCCGCCCTGTTCGCCTGCCTCGCGGGCTTCGTCGGATTCGGTGCGGCCCCGGCGCCGCTCCGCGCCGAGGTGGACGCCCCCGACCTCGAGCGCGAACGGGCGCGCTTCTTCGAGAACAAGGTCCGCCCCGTGCTCGCCAGCCGCTGCTACGAATGCCACGGGCCCGACAAGCAGAAGGGCGGCCTGCGCACCGACCACCTCGCCCATTTCCTCGAGGGCGGCGACTCCGGCCCCGCGTTGAAGCGGGGCGAACCCGACGCATCGCTCTTCATCCAGGCGGTCCGCCACGAGGACGCCGACCTCCGGATGCCGCCCAAGAAGCGCCTCGCCGACGAGGAGATCGCCGCGCTGGAGCAGTGGGTCGCCATGGGGGCGCCCTGGCCCGCAGGCGAGACCGCGCCGCCGCCGTCCGACGCTCGGGACGAGCACGGCTTCACCCGGGCGGAACGCGACCACTGGTCGCTGCGACCGCTCGCCGCGGCCGAGGTCCCGCAGATCGGCGACCCGGCCCTCGCCCAATGGGCCAGGACCGACATCGACCGCTTCATCGCGGAGAAATACGAGCAGCTGGGCCTCGCCCCGGCGCCCCCCGCCGACCCGCAGGAGCTCGTCCGGCGGCTCTACTACGATCTGCACGGCCTGCCCCCGACGCCCGAGCAGCAGCGCGCCTTCGTCGAGGATCCTTCCGACGCCGCCTACGGAAGGCTCGTCGACGAACTCCTCGCGAGCCCGCGCTACGGCGAGCGCTGGGCCCAGCACTGGCTGGACCTGGTCCGCTACGCCGAGAGCGACGGCTACAACGCCGACGGCTACCGCGAGGCCGCCTGGCCCTACCGCGACTGGGTCATCAAGGCCTTCAACGACGACATGCCCTACGACCGCTTCGTCCGCCACCAGCTCGCGGGCGACGAGATCGCCCCCGACGATCCCGAGGTCTTCGTCGCCACCTCCTACCTCCGGAACCCCATCTACGAATGGAACCAGCGGGACGTCCGGGGACAATGGGAGGTCATCCTGGCCGACATCACAGACAACGCCGGCGAGGTCTTCCTCGGGCTCAGCTTCGGCTGCGCCCGTTGCCACGACCACAAGTTCGACCCCATCCTGCAGGAGGACTACTACCGCCTCAAGGCCTTCTTCACCCCCATCCTCTGGGACGACGACAAGAAGCTCGCCACCCCCGAGGAACTGAAGGAATACGAAGCCAAGCTCGCCGTCTGGGAGGAGGCCACCCGGGAGATCCGCAGCGAAATGGAGGCCATGACCGGCCCCGCCCTGGCGAACCGGGTGAAGGCCGCCCACGGGCGCTTCGCCGAGGACATCCAGGCCATGATCGACAAGCCGGTCGAGGAGAGGAAGGCCCTCGAGCACCAGCTCGCCAGCATCGCCTACCGCCAGATGGCGCACGAGGAGAAGCGCTTCAGGCCCGAAAGCGTTCTCAAGAAGGAGGAGGACATGAAGCGCTACAAGGAGCTCGAAGAGGCGCTGGAGGCCTTCGCCCACCTCAAGCCCGAAGCCCCCATGGAGGCCTTCGTCGCCACCGACGCCAAGCCCGTCGGACCTCCCAACCTCCTCAAGGTGCGCCGCTCCGAGGTGGACGTGGCGCCCGGCTTCCTCAAGATCCTCGAACCCGAGCTGCCCGAGATCCGGCCTTCCGCCACCACCACGATGCGGCGTTCCGCCCTGGCCGACTGGATCGTCCGCCCCGACAACCGGCTCAGCACCCGGGTCATCGTCAACCGCGTCTGGCAGTATCACTTCGGCCGGGGCATCGCCGGCACGCCCAACGACTTCGGCAAGATGGGCGAGCTCCCGACCCATCCCGAGCTGCTCGATTGGATGGCCCGCGATTTCGTGGCGGGGGGCTGGAGCATCAAGAGGCTGCACCGGCAGATCGCGCTCTCGGCCGTCTACCGCCAGACCGCGCGGCGCCAGATGCCCGCCGACTACGCCGCGGCGGACCCCTACAACCACTACCTCTGGCGCTTCCATCCCCGCCGTCTCGACGCCGAGCAGGCCCGCGACAGCATGCTGGCCGCCAGCGGCGAGCTCGACCTGACCGCGGGGGGGCCTTCCGTCGAGGGCGGCGCGCCCCGCCGCTCCATCTACACGATGAAGAAGCGCAACAGCCAGGACGAGTTCCTCCGCAATCTCGACGCGACGGCGAACTTCACCAGCGTCTCCGAACGGCAGAGCACCACCACGCCCACCCAGGCGCTCTACCTGATGAACGGAGACTGGCTGATGCAGCGCGCCGAGCGCCTCGCCTCGCGGGCCGGCTCCATCGAGCGCGCCTGGGAGTTCACTCTGGGCCGGGCCCTCCGACCGGAGGAGACGGCGCTGGTGGAGGCCTTCGCCGCCAAGCGCGCCGCGGAGGAGCTGGAGCTCGCGGAAGCCGCCCAGCGCACCGCGATGCAGCCCGTGCCGCGCTCGCTCCTGCGTCCCGGCACCCGCCAGGAGCGGCTGATCGTCGATTCCGCCGCGACCGGACGGAACGAGGGCGACGAGTTCACCGTCGAAGCCCTCTTCACCCTGGACAGCATCGATCCGGGGGGCGCCGTGCGCACCATCGCCTCGCGCTGGACCGGCGGAGGCAGCCAGCCCGAGCACCGCGGCTGGAGCCTCGGCGTCACCGGCGAGAAGTCCCGCTTCCAGCCCCGCAACCTCCTGCTCCAGGCGGTCGGCAACGAGGAGGGCGGGGCGATCAAGCACGAGCTGCTCGCGTCCGACCTGCGGGTGCAGGACGGCGTGCCCTACCACGTCGTGGTGCGCTTCTCCGCCAAGACCGGCAAGGCCTCCTTCCGCCTGACCGACCTCTCCAAGGAGGGGGTCGCGTCGGCGACGGCCGAGCGGAGCCACGCCATCCGCGGCGGACTCGTCGAAGGCGGCGCGCCCATGGTCATCGGCGGACTCGCCAAGCGCGCCCCCAGCCACCAGTTCCACGGGCGTCTCGACGCCTGCCGCATCCTCCCCGGCTGGGCGGATGACGGGGCCGCCTCGCCCGACCCCGACCAGTGGAGCGAAGCGGCCTCCCCCCTCGTGGTCTGGGACATGCGGCGCCCGCTGCCCGGCAACCTGGGCTGGAGCGACGACGGACCCGACCTCTTCGCCGCCGAAGCCGACTTCAAGGCCGATTCGGAAAAGGAGCGCCTCGTCGCCAGCCTGGCCCAGCGCGAGAACGAGAACTTCACCGTCGAAACCGTCGTGAAGCTCCGCAGCATCGACCGGAACGCCGCCGTCAGGACCATCGCCTCGCGCTGGGCCGGCGGGCAGGACAAGCTGGAGTCCTTCGGCTGGAGCCTCGGCGTCACCGGCGAGAAGTCCCGCTTCAAGCCCGGCAACCTCATCGTGCAGCTCGTCGGATTCGACGACAACGACAACATCAACTACGAGGTCGTGCCGTCCGACATCCACCTTTCTCCGAACACCCCCTACCACGTCGTGGCCCGGATCTCCCTGGCCGACAAGCAGGTGAGCTACCGCGTCACCGACCTGAGCGCGCCCGGCGGCGAGACCCTCGCCTCCCGCGCCAAGCACGACATCAAGCGCGGCATCGCCTCGGGCCGCTCCAATCTCGTGATCGGCGGCATGAACGGGCGCAGCGTCCCGCAGCAGTTCGACGGATGGATCTTCGGCTGCCGCATCGTCAACGGCGAGCTCGCCCGCGACGAGACCAATCCCGATCCGGAGCGCTGGGCGCCGCATCCCTTCACCGTGGTGGAGTGGAACGCCACCCGCCCCATCTCGCCCCTGCTGGCCAAAGCCACCAAGGACCACCATCCCCGGGGCGGCGACGTCCACCAGCGGATTCTCGCCGACCTCTGCCACGTCCTCTTCAACAGCAACGAATTCCTCTATCTGCACTGAATCCAGCCATTCAGCTGTTCGCTCTTTGGCCGTCTGGCCCGACTCCTCCTCCTGAATTCCAACTCCTCGCTCCCATGCCCTGCCACAACATCGTCCATCCGACCTCCCGCCGCCAGTTCCTCGCCAGCGCCGGCGCGGGCTTCGGCGCCGTGGCCCTGTCCGCCATGACGGGCCGGCCCGCCTTCGCCGGCGGAGCCGCCAACCCCGCCGCCGCCAAGATCCCCCATGCGCTCGGTCGGGCCAAAAGCGTCATCTTCCTCTTCATGGAGGGCGGTCCCAGCCACCTCGACACCTTCGACTACAAGCCCTTGCTGAACCAACTGGACGGCCAGCCGCTCCCCTCCAGCTTCGATCAGCCCGTCCTCGCCATGGGCGAATACGGCGCCCCCATCCTCGGATCCGCCCGCCAGTGGAAGCGGCACGGCGAAAGCGGCCTCTGGGTCTCCGACTGGTTCCCGGAGGTGGCCAAGCACATCGACGACCTCGCCGTGATCAAATCCGTCCATTCCAACGGCATCAACCACGCCGGAGGCGTCTGCCAGATGAACACCGGCTCCATCTTCGGGGGCCGCCCCTCGCTGGGCGCCTGGGTCTCCTACGGGCTCGGCACGGAGAACCAGAACCTGCCGGCCTTCGTCGTCATCAAGGACAGCGAGCGCAACGTCATCAACGGCGTCCGCAACTGGGGCACCGGCTTCATGCCCGCCGTCTACCAGGGGGTGGAGTTCAGCTCCGAGGGCACGCCCATCCGCCACCTCGACAACCCCAAGGACATGTCCAACCGCCGCCAGCGCGACAAGCTCGACATCCTCGGCGGCTTGAACCGCCTCCACGCGGAGACCCGCGCCGACAACACCGAGCTGGAGGCCCGCATCCGCAGCTACGAGCTCGCCTACCAGATGCAGGCCGCCGCCCCCGTCGCCGTCGACATCGAGAGCGAGTCCGAGGCGACCAAGAAGCTCTACGGCATGGACCGCCCCGAGACCGAAGTCTACGGGCGCAACTGCCTCCTGGCCCGCCGCCTCGTCGAGAACGGGGTCCGCTTCGTCCAGCTCTACAGCGGAGCCGGCAGCCGCTGGGATTCGCACAGCAAGCTGGAGGAGAACCACGGGCGGCTCTGCCATTCCGTGGACAAGCCCATCGCCGGCCTCCTCGCCGACCTCAAGTCCCGCGGCATGCTCGAGGAGACCCTCGTCGTCTGGGGCGGCGAGTTCGGGCGCACCCCCATGAGCGAGCAGGGCGGCGGACGCGACCACAACCCCACCGGCTTCACCATGTGGATGGCCGGGGGCGGCGTCGCCGGCGGTCGCGAGATCGGCGCCACCGACGAGCTGGGCCTCTACGCCGTCGAGGACAAGCTCCACGTCCACGACATCCATTCCACCATCCTCCACCTGCTGGGGGTCGACCACACCCAGCTCATCTACAACAACAAGGGCCGCCCCGAGCGCATCGACCAGAACGAAGGCAGCGCCTACACCCGCATCGCCCTGCCCACCTGAGGCCGAGGGGTGGCGGGCTCCGCGCTCCTCGGTTCAGCGCAGGACGCCGGCTTCGCGAAGCGCCGCGCCCACGATCTCGGTCCAGCGGGCGTAGCCCATGGGGCTGAGGTGGAGCCCGTCCTTCAGGAACCATTCCGCCCCCGGCGCGCCTTCCGCCTCCGCCAGCATGGGGGTCGCGATGTCGGCGTAGTGGAGATGCCCCTTGCTCCCGCAGATCGCGGCGATGGCCTCGTTGGCGCGCTCCATCTCGGGCCACAGCTCCCAGCGCCGCACGCTCGGCTTGATGGCGACGTAGACGAGCGGCACCCCGGACAGCTTCTCTTCGCAGCGGGAGACGAGGGCTTTGAAATCGGCCACCACCTCCTCGGCGGAATGCCCCTTGGCGATGTCGTTGTCGCCCGCGTAGACGATCACGGCGCGGGGCCTCGGAGGAACGACGAGACGGTCGAAGAAATGGACCGTGTCGGACAGCATCGATCCGCCGAAGCCTTGGTTCACCGTGTTCTCCTCCGGCCAGGAGGCGCCGAGGTCCCACATCCGGATGCTGGAGCTGCCGACGAAGAGAAGCGAGCCGGGCGCGGCGGGCTGCTCCTTCTGCTTCGCTTCGAGGGCGGCGATGTCCTTCTCCCACCGGGCGAACCCGGCGGGCGTTTCGGCCTGGGCGAGGGAGGCGAAGAGGACGAGGGCGGCGGAGAGGAGGCGGGGGGCGGACATGTCGGAAGGGAGATAGGCTCGGGCCTGCGGCGATTTCAAGGCCGCGATGGCGGCGTCCTTGCGTTTTCCCGGCCCGTGGCGAGGGTGTCGGCCTCACCGGATCCATGGGCGGCACGGAACACAACGGGCGGGAGCGGGCCGATGCCGATGCCGTTCTCGAAGCGCTTGGCAGCGGCGAGGCCGAGCGGATCGCCGCAGTCGCCCGCGACGCCCACCCCGGCGACGTCGAGATCGCCTTCGACCGGCTCGAGGACGAGGAGCGCGCCCGGGTCCTCGACCAACTGCCCGCCGAAGTCCTCTCGGCGTGGGCGGGCTACCTTTCCGCCGCGGACGTCGAGCGCGGTCTGGGAGGCCTTTCCGACTCGGAGCGGCGCGAGGTGCTGAAGGCCTTCTCCGACGACGAGCTCGTCGACTTCCTCCAGGACGTCGGCGAGGCCGCCCGGACCCGCTACATCGGCCTCCTCGACGCGGAGACCCGCCGCATTTCGGAGGACCTCCTCAAGTATCCCGAGGACACGGCCGGAGGACGCATGACGAAGGCCATGGCGGTGGTGCCGGTGGAACTGACGGTGAAGCAGGCCCTCGACGCCCTGGAGGGGATCCGCGGAGAGGCCGAGCTGCTGAACCAGATCTGCGTCGTCGACGAGGGGCGGCGTCTCCTCGGGAGGCTGCGGCTGCGCGACCTGGCCTTCGGCCG
>CAYMMC010000062.1:0-10619 GCA_964391125.1 uncultured Akkermansia sp. | reverse complement strand
GAGGAATGTGTCGTAGGTCATTTGGAACTCCTTGTTGCCTGGACGATAGATAGGCCGCCGGCCGAAGCAAGGGTTGATTCGCCGACGCGGCGGCGGGCTGGTTCGGCAAATCCCGCCTTGCCGTCCCCTCCTTTCCGGGCGAGCCGTTGGGGGATGAAACTCGCCCTCCCCAATCCCGTCGGTCCGGTCTTCGAACTCGCCCCCGCCCTGATCGAAGAGGGGCTGCGCGAATCCCGGCTCAGCCCGAGGGGACGAATGCTGATGCCGATCCACCGGGGGCAGGACGACCTCGTCCAGCGCATGGTGAACTTTCTCCAGCCCGGCAGCTACGTGCGCGCCCACAACCACCCCCGCCCCTGGGCGAGCGAGACGCTCCTCGTTCTCTCGGGATGTCTCGGCTTCGCCACCTTCGACCCGGCGGGGGAGCTCCTGTCGGCCCATCGGCTCGACGTCGGCGGCCTCGTCGACATCGAGGCCGGAGTCTGGCACTCCGTGCTCGCACTCGCCGAGGACACCGTCATCCTCGAGATCAAGCGGGGGCCGTTCGACGCCGAGGACAAGGTCTTCGCGGACTGGTCTCCGCCCGAGTTCTCCGACGGGGCGCCCGCCTACCTCGCTTGGCTCACGGATCGGTTCGAGACGCCTGCGGCGCCGTGAGCCCGATGGGCTCGAAGACCTCCGTGGTCCACCAAGCCTCGGCGCGCTCCCTCCCCGCGAGGATCTCCCCGGCGGCGAAGCCGATGGCGAGGAGGCAGAAGCCCGCCGCCAGGTGGCCCAGCAGCACGAGGAGCCCCCTCCAATAGCGGCACGCGTAGACTGCCGAGACGTAGAGCCCGGCCAGAGCCAGCGTTGCGGCGAATCCGATCAGGACGACCCCGGCGCCGCCTTCGACGCGGACCTTCAGGAAGGCGTAGAACGCCGCCAGCGCACCGGTCAGGACCCAGGTGCCCACGAAGCCGATTCCCGCGAGGAGGGGGTTCCGACGATCGGCGATGCACCATCCCGACAGCCAGAATCCGATGCCCAGCGCCAGCGCCGCCGCCCCCGCCCCCTTGGCGATGACGCTCCGCTTCGACGGCGAGCGCAGCCAGCCCTCCTCGCGTCCGCGCAGGTGGAAGACCGGCGAGAACAGCATTCTCTGCCGGCTGCGCAGCGAAAGCTCCCGGGTCGGGACGACCATTTCCCGCTCCGAAATGGAATCCCGGAAAAACACCGTCTTCCGCTCGGGATCGAAGGACGTCGGCTCGCCCGGCAATCCCCGGCCGTCGCGCCGGGACCACTCGGCCGCAGGCGCCGCCGAACCTCCCAGCCAAAGACCGAAGAGCCCCACGGTGACCAGTTTCGCGACGCGGCGACGCATGGCCCATTCCATCGCCCGAAGCGGCGGCATGGCAAGGCGATAGTTCACCGCTCCGGCCCCCCTCCCTGCCCCGAAGCCCCCCGCTCGATGGTGAGCAAGGCGCTCTCGATCAGATCCAGGGCCGAGCCGAAGCGCTCGTCGACGTAGTAGAGCGCCCATTCGGTGGTCCCCTCCCGCTCCTCCGGCACGGGATAGCCGACCCGCTCGAGCACCTGGAAGGTCTTCGGATCGAAGTTGTCGACTTCGACCTGATAGACCAGGGAGGGCTGGTCGGCGAGTTGCGGGGTGGCGTCCCCCGGTTGGTTGACCTCGACCATGAGGCGGTAGGGCATGGGGGAGGCCGATTTCCGGGGCAGGATGTAGTCCGCCGGATCGAAGGAGCTGTTCTCCGTCGGGCTGGAGACGGCGTCGACGTAGTCGTCCAGGCTGGCGTGGCTCCGCTCCGCCTCCTTCAGAGCCTCCCTCCACCCCCGGACTTTGGAGGCCCAGTAGGGGAGCCTTTCCTCGCGGTCCTCCTCGCTCGGTTCGAGGAGGGTCTTGATGTGGTAATGGGACTGGTTCTCCAGCCAGATGGCGAGGCGGGGAGGGGACGCTGGATCGTAGGCCGGCCCCGTCCGGATCTCCAGGACCATTCGGTAGGAGGGATCGGGAGCATAGCGATAGACCATGCCCCTTTCGCCGATCTCGAAGCGGTCGAGGGCGGGGCCCAGGTTCCGGCTCCATCCCAGCACCGCCCGCACCGGTCCGGGCTGCCACCAAAGGACCGCCGAGAGAAGGGCCGTGGCCGCCAGGCTGACCCAGAGGAGGGGGCTCCGCAGGTGTCGGGCCATGGACCGGCTGCCCGCGGCGACGTGGAGCGCCACCAGCGCCACGAAGACGAAGCCGACCAAGGCGTGGAGCCCGACCACCTTCAACGAGAAGGGGCGCAGGAAGGCGATCGCTCCGGTCGCCGCCAGGACGACGAAGGTCGAAGCGGTGAACAGCGTGACGAGGCGCTTCCTCATGCGCGCTCCGGCACGATCTGCCCGTGCTCCCGCAGCAGCCCCCGGATCTCCTCGACGGGAACCTCCAGCGGAGTGGCGCCCGTTTTCGCGGCGAGCGCGGCGGCGACTCCGGCGGCCTGGCCCATCCCCATGCAGGCGGCCTGGACCCGCAGGCCGGAATTCGCGAGACGGTCGCTGCCGAGGCACCTCCCCGCCACCATGAGGTCGCGGCTCCCTTTCGGAATCAACGCCCGCAGCGGGATCGTCGGGAGCGTGCCGGGCTTCAGCGGCTCGGGCTTCACCCCGTCGCGGGTGTGCAGATCGACGGGGTAGAAGGCGTAGGAGATCGCGTCGTCGAAGAAGCGGCCCGCGACGTAGTCCTGCACCGTGACGACCGTCTCTCCGACGATGCGGTAGCTCTCGCGGAATCCGGTCTCGGGTTGCAAATGCATCAGCCGTTTTTTCTCCTGGCGCACCTTTTCGAGGATGGACTTGCGGCCCGCCAGGTTCGCCTCCGTCGCGGTGCGGGAATTGGTCGAGTCCGCCCCGTGGACGTAGAGCCGGTGGATCTGGTTCCGGCCCGGCTCGTGGGCCTCGCCCAGCATGTAGAGGAAGGAGCCGGGCTGGCGCTCCTCCTCGCGGAGGCGCGGGAAGCCGAGCATCCCGACCACTTCGGCGCCTCCGGTGCAGTCCACGATCTGCCGGCAGAGAACCCGCCGTTTCGTCCCGAAGCCCGCGCAGTCGACCTGCCAGCCCTGCTCGGTCCTCTCGACCGCCTGGGGAAACTCGTAGTAGGCGATCTCCACCCCGGCCTCGGCGCATTTCTCCTCGGCGAGGATCGCGTAGAGGAACTGGTTGGTGTAGATCTGATTGTGCCAATGCCGCTGCGGGACCTTGGCGAAGTTGGGAAACTCGCCCTCGTCCATCTCGACGCTCTCCTTGACCAGCTCCCACCCGATCCCCGCGATGATCTGCCTGCCCCAGGCGTCGAAGAGGCCCGGGAAGGCCACGCCTCCGGTCGTCATGGTGCCGCCGAGCTGGCTGCCCCTCTCGACGATCAGGGTCTTCGCCCCGAGGCGACCCGCCTGGATCGCCGCGACGACCCCCGCCGTGCCGCCCCCGACCACGAGCACGTCGACGGACTGGGCGATCTCCGGCTCCTTCGACTGCGGATCGGCGGCGACCGCCGTCTCGCCGGTGGTGGAAATCGCGGCGCCCGCACCGAGGAGGGAGCCCTGCAGGAAGTGGCGGCGGTTCCAAGGAGTTCTGAAGCGTTTCATGGCGTTCGGCAGGGTGGGGGAGGCGTTCGTGGAACTGCGAGCGTCGCCCGTGTCGGCCCCCCTCGTCAAGAATTTCCGGGTCGGATTGGCGGGGGGGCGGAGGCAAGGAGGCACCGACCTGCGCCAGCAGGATGACGACCGACATCAGGGGGCTTGTCCTGCTGCGGATCCGGTGGAGAATGGCCCCGATGCGAACGTTCCCTCTGCTGCTGCTCCTCGTCGCGGTCCCGGCCTTCGCCGCCGACTTCCCCGAGCCCTACGACAGCGAGCCAGCATCGAGCGGCCAGCCGCCCTCGGCGGAGGAGTCGCTCGCGATGATGGAGCTGCCCGAGGGCTTCACCGCCACGGTCTTCGCGGCCGAGCCGGAGGTGCAGAATCCCATCGCCATGACCTGGGACAGCCGGGGCCGCCTCTGGGTCGCGGAGAACTACACCTACGCCGAGGGGCAGCCGCACCGCTTCGCCCTCGACCTGCGCGACCGCGTCCTCGTCTTCGAGCCTGGCGACGACGGGAAGGCGAAGAAGCGCACCGTCTTCACCGACCAGGTGCAGATGCTCACCAGCATCGAGGTCGGGCGCGGCGGGGTCTGGCTGATGTGCCCGCCGCAGCTCCTCTTCATCCCCGACGCGGACGGCGACGCCGTGCCCGACGGCCCGCCCCAGGTCGTGCTCGACGGCTTCACCGTGGCCGAGGCGAGCTACCACAATTTCGCCAACGGCCTGCGCTGGGGGCCCGACTCCTGGCTCTACGGACGCTGCGGTCACTCCTGCCCCGGACGGATCGGTGCGCCCGGCACGCCCGACGCCGAGCGCGTCCCCATCAAGGGCGGCATCTGGCGCTACCATCCCGGGCGTCGCGTCTTCGAGGTGCTCACCCACGGCACCACGAACCCCTGGGGCCACGACTGGGACCGCCACGGCGAACTCTTCTTCATCAACACCGTCAACGGCCACCTCTGGCACGGTATCCCCGGAGCGCATTTCAAGGAGAGCTTCGGCAGCGACCCCAACCCCCTCGTCTACGAGCGCCTCGACATGCACGCCGACCACTGGCACTACGACACCACGGGGAAATGGAGCGACTCCCGCGACGGCGCGGCGAACGCCTTCGGCGGCGGCCACGCCCACGTCGGCATGATGATCTACCAGGGCACGAGCTGGCCGGAGCGCTTCCACGACCGCCTTTTCACCTTGAACATGCACGGCTACCGCACCAACGTCGAGCGGCTCGAACGCGAAGGCAGCGGCTACATCGGACGGCACGAGCCGGACATTTTCCTGACGAAAGACAAATGGTTTCGCGGCGTCGAGATCCAGCCCGGCCCCGACGGCGCCGTCTACCTGCTCGACTGGAGCGATGTCGGCGAATGCCACGAGCGCAGCGGCGTCCATCGCACCAGCGGACGCATTTTTCGCATCCAGTATGGCGAGGGGAAAGTGGGTGCCGCGTGGAACGGTGTTTCCGAGCCTTCGGGCGAAACGATCTTCGCCGCCTTGGCCAATCCCGACCCTTGGCTCGACCGCCAGCTTCGCGTCCATCTCGCGAAGAGCCAAGACCTTCCCCTCGACCTGCTCGATCCCCTTGTCAAAGCCGCCCGCGAGGAAGGCGATCCCGTCGTGAAGCTGCGGGCGATGTGGCACCTGCACGCCCTCGGTGAATTGGTCGATTGGACGCCCTGGCTCGACGACGGCAGCGAGCACGTTCGCGTCTGGGCGATCCGTCTCCTGACAGACGCACAACCCATCGACACCATCCTCGGCCCGTCCGAATCGCGACCCGCTCCGCCCCTGCCGGAGGCCCTGCTGGAGCGCTTCGTCTCGATGGCCCGCGAGGACGAATCCGGCCTCGTCCGCCTCGCCCTCGCCTCCACCCTGCAGCGTCTCCCCGTCGGGCAGCGCGCCGCGCTCGGGACCGCCCTCGCCGCCCGTGCCGAGGACGCCGCCGACCACAACCTGCCCGCGATGGTCTGGTATGGCGTCAGCCCTCTCGCCGGGAGCGATCCCGCCGCCCTCGTCCGCCTCGCCGCGACCTGCCGCTGGCCCGACACCCTGCGCTGGATCGCCCGCGCCCTCGCCGGACGCCTCGAAAAAGACCCTGCGCCCCTCGACGCCCTCCTTTCACAAAGCGCCTCCGCCGCCCCGGCCATCCGCAGCGCCGTTCTCGCGGGCGCGGGCGAAGCCCTGCGCGGCTGGCGCAAAGCGCCGAAACCGGCCTCCTGGGACGCCCTCGCCCCGGTCTTCGCCAAGGACGCCGACGAGACCCTCGCCGCACTCGTGCGCGATCTCGGCGTGGTCTTCGGCGACGGCCGCGCCCTCGACGAGATCAAGGCGCTCGTGAAGAACGCCGACGCCGATGCGGCCATGCGCATCGCGGCCTTGGAGACCCTCATCGAGAGCCGGCCCGACGACCTCCGCGCCCTCTGCGAATCCCTCCTCGACGACCGCTCTCTCAACGCCACCGCCGCGCGGGGGCTCTCCCTCTTCGACGACCCCGCCCTCGGGCAGGCTCTCGCGAAACGCTACAAGCGCTTCGAGGCCTCCGCCCGCCCCCGTCTCGTCGAAACCCTCGTCTCGCGTCCCGCCTGGGCCAAGGCGCTCCTTGCCGCCATCGACGAAGGGACCGTGCCGAAAAGCGAGCTCTCCGCCTTCCACGCCCGCCAGATCGCCGCCCACGGAGACGAGGCGCTGAGCGCGGAACTCGTCCGCGTCTGGGGAGAAGTCCGCGAATCGGCCGAGGAGAAACGGAAGCTCGTCGCCGGCTGGACCGCGAAGCTGACGCCCGAGGCCTTGCAAAGCGCCGATCTCGCGAAGGGGCGTCAGCTTTTCTCCGCGATCTGCGGAGCCTGCCACGTGATGTATGGCGAAGGTGGCAAGATCGGGCCCGACCTCACTGGCTCGAACCGGCACGACCTCGGCTATCTGTTGGAGAACATCCTCGATCCCGGCGCCGTCGTCAGCGCCGACTACCGCATGACCCTCCTCACCCTCGACGACGGGCGCGTGCTCTCCGGAATCGTCGCGGCGGAGGACGAGCGGACCCTGACACTCCGCCAAGCCGTCGGCGAGACCGTCGCGGAGAAAAGCGCCATCGCCAAGCGCGAGGTCTCGCCGCTCTCGATGATGCCCGAGGGGCTGCTCCTCGCCTTCGACGAGGCGCAGGTGCGAGACCTCGTCGCCTACCTGATGCATCCGGCGCAGGTGGCCTTGCCGATGGCTCCGTAGCCGGGGCCGCGGAGCGCAGCGGGAGCCGGTCATGGCAGTTCGTCGACGGTCTCGTCGCGCTGGTAGATGGGGAGCTGCCGGTAGGGCACGGTGAAGGACAGCACCATCATCGACGTGCCGTAGGTGCCGCCGCTGCGGCCGTTCGACCAAGAGCCGTTGGACTGCTGCTTGGGCAGGTATTCGCCGTACATCCAGTCGGAATACCGCGCCCAATGCCGTCCGCCGAGCTGGAACATGCCCTGGGCGTTGTAGTAGTTGGCGTAGTATTCGTGGGCGTTGTTGACGATCTGCTGGCGCATCTGGAAGAGGTAGTCTCCTGCTCGTTGGAGGGACTCCTCGCCGTGGTGTCCGGTGAGGGCGAGGCAGAGCAGGCCGCAGCCGGTCAGGGTCTCGGAATGGCCCCAGGGATCGGTGTAGCCGAAGGTGCCCTTCTCGCGGTCGTGGTTGCGGAGGAGGTAGCCGACGGCCTTTTCGATGGCCGAGTCAGGAATGGAGGCGCCGTTCAGCTTCGCCGAGCGCAGGGCCATGAGCGCCCATCCGCTGCAGGAGAGGTCGGAGTCGCGCGAGTCGGGCTTGTAGCGCCAGCCGCCCTCGTGGTTCTCGTTCTTCGGCACGGACTGGGCTTCGAGGATGAGCTTGGTGGCGCGGGCCAGGACGGGATCGATGAGGTCCTGCGTTTCGGGATCGACCATGCCGCTGCATTCGGAGAGGAACAGGGTCGCGATGGTGTGGGCGTACATCAGTCCGTGGCCCGAGTCGCCTTTGTCGAGGAGTCCGTTGGGGCGCTGGCTGTCGAGGACGTAGTCGAGGCAGCGTTTGAGGTTGTCGGCGTATTCGCCGTATCCGGGAGTGTGTCCGGCGGAGAGGAAGGACATGCCGACGAGGGAGACCACGCCGACGGAGCGTCCGTAGGAATCGGAGAAGGTGCCTTCCTCGGACTGGGTCGAGGCGAGGTAGCGCAGGGCGCGGTCCACGGCGGATTCGATGGCGGGCTGGTGTTTTTGGAAGGCGGATTGGGAGCTCGTGTCCTGGGCGAGGGCGGGGAGGCAGAGGGCGAGGCAGATGGAGAGAAGGAGGGAGGGCAGAAGGAGGGAGGCGCGGCGGGTTGTGGCATGGGCTTCCAGCCCATGCAGTACTGGGGCGACGTGGATGAGCGGGGCGAGGTGGTCTCGCCGGTTCGGCGTCGGAGGGAGGTGCATGGGCTGGAAGCCCATGCCACGGGCGCTGGCGCGTTGGTCGTTCATTTTCCCTTCCCCGCCTCCTTCGCGATGACTTGGAAATAGCGTCCCACCAGCTCGCGGTACTCGGCGGGCAGTTCGGTCTCGATGGCGGTGGCGTTGCCGCCGGCGAGGACGCCTCTGAAGCGCACCCAGTCGGCGGCGCTGATGCCGAGCTGCGAAAGCTCCGGCGGGAGGCCGCCGCCGTCCCAGTCGGCCGTTTTCTGGCCGGTCTCGTTGAGCTCGGTCGAGTCGGGTTCGCCGCTGAGATCCTGGTTCGGCTGCGAGGTCTCGGGAGCGTTGGGCTGCGGCCTGCCGGGTTGCTTGCCGAGTTGCCGCATCGCGGCTTGGGCGAGTTGTTGCAGGGAGTCGGCGGCCTGCTGCGACTGCTCCGCGGCTTCCGGCGCGCTCTGCGATTGCGAGGACTTGGCCACGTCCTGGAAGCCTTGGGCGAGGTCTTCGCTGTTGGCGAGGCGCTGGTCCATGTCGGAGGGTTCGAGTCCGTCGAGGGTCTGCCCGATGGCCTCGGAGGAACGGGCGAAGGCTTGCGCCGCTTGGGCGAGCGCTTGGGCGGATTGCTGCTGCTCGCCCTGCGCCTGCCGCATGGTGGCGCGGGCCGCTTTGGCGAGTTCTCCTTCGGCGAGTTCGCCCTTCGCCTCGGCGGCGGCTTGCTGCTCCTGGGCGCTGGCCAACTGCCGGGCGGAGCTCGCCGCCTTCTGCTCGCCCCGGTCGAGGGACTGGACGGCTTCGCGGGCGCGGGCGGTGGGCTGGCTCTGGCGCAGGTTGCGGAGCGAGGCCTCCATCCCCCGCGCCTGATCCTCGAGGAGGGCGGCGTCGGATTCGAGGAGGGATTCCATCCGCGCGAGGGCTTCCTGCAAACGGCCTTTCTTCACCGCCTCGATCTGCTCGGCGACGGCCTCCTGACGGGCGGCGAGGTCTTGCGGCGAGGCGGCTTGCTGGAGGGACTGCTTCGCTTGCCTTGCGGCCTCCGCCGCTTCGTCGAGTTGCGCTTCGCCGAGGTGTCCGGCGGCTTGTTCGGCTTCGTTTGCGGCTTTGGCGAGGGTTTCGGCGTTTTGTGCTGGGTCGGCGGCGGCCTTGGTCTGCTGGGCGAGCCGCGACTGGATCTGCGCCAACTGCTCGATGAGGGCTTCGCGCAGGGCGTTCTGCGAGGTGGCTTCGCTGCGCTCGGTGGCGTCGCGGCTGGCTTCGCGGAGGGCTCGCTGGCGTTCGGCGAGGGCCTCGGCCTGGGTGGAAAGCTCGTCGCTTTGGGCTCGCTGCTGTTCGAGGACTTCGGCGAGGGCGGCGGCGTTGTCCTTCAGCATCTCGCCTAGCTGCTGCTCGACCTGGTTCTGCTGGTTGCGGAACTGTTCGGTCTCCTGCCGCTGCTGCTGGTCGAACTGCTCCATCGCCTGCCGCCGCGCGTTCTCGTCGGCGGCCTGTTGCGCCGCTTCGCGGGCGGCGGCGCGATCCTGCTCGGCCCGCTGGGTCCATTCCCGGGCCTGCGTGGCGAGCTGCTGCTGGCGGTTGGCGAGTTCGTTCAGCTTGGCGATGGCGGCGTAGTCGCGGTTCGCCTCGCGCATGGATTTGGCGAGCTGGTCGAGTCCCTGGATCGTCTCCTCGACCTTGGCGCGGGCCTCCTTCGACTCGGCGACGCGCTGGTGCTGGGCGTCGGTCATGGGGATGGTGTCGGCCTTTTCCTGCGCGGCGGCGAGGGCTTCGTCGGCGAGGCGGGCGGCCTGTTGCGACTGCTCTTGAAACAGCGGGCTGTCGAGGGTGGCGGCGACTTGCTCCAGCTTCTCGCGGGCGGCCTCGTTGTGCCCGGTGAATTCGTCGAGCCGCTTGCGGGCCTCGCTGCTGAACTCCTTGTCGCGGATCAGTTCCTGCTCGGTGCGGCGCAGGTCGTCGCGGGCGCGTTCGAGTTCCTGCTTCGCCTCGCGGATCTGCTGCTCGACCTCCTGCCGTTGCGCCTCGATGGCCTGGTCGGCGAGGGATTTGGCGCCTTCGTCGAGGGTGATGAAAATCACTTCGCTCAGCCCGACGCCGGGTCCGCCGTAGTCCTCGGGCCGGTTGTCGCGCACGCGCACCTGCACGGCGAGGCGGCGCTGGTCGGGCGTCAGTTTCAGGGAGGGCAGGTCGAGCAGGGCGCGGGCGCGGTAGTGGCCGGGCCGGTCGGTCGGGACCGGGGCGGGCTGGGCGATCAGCGTCGGGGCGACGGCTCCGTCGGGCGTGACCATCAGGGCGGCGTCGCCGAATCCGAAATCCTCGACCACGGCGAGATCGAGGGGGAGCCGCTCGGTCGGTTTCACGCGGAGGTCGCGCTGCGCCGGGGAGACGATCTGCACGATGGGGGCTTTGTCAGGGAGCGCCTCGACGGGGTAGGTCGCGGGTCGGTTGGCGAAGCCCTCCTCGTCGGCGAGGTCGAGCCGCCAGCTTCCGCGCATTCCGGGCTTGAGTTCGAATTCCCACGCCGCCCGGTTTCCCTCGACGGAGGCCTCGGCGGGGGTGGATTCGCTTTCGTTGAGGACGAGCGCGGCGCTGCGGACCGGCTTGTTGAGGCC
>CAYMMC010000061.1:0-10764 GCA_964391125.1 uncultured Akkermansia sp. | reverse complement strand
CCTCGCCCTCGCCGTCCTTTCGAGCCTCTCCTCGGGACTCGGGGGGCATCCGCTCTACGAGAGCGACCGGACCGTGGCGAGGCAGGGCGTCGACGGGCGGTCGTGCTGGGTCCACGCCCGAGCCGGGATGGTGCCGCCGGGGACGCCCGGCAATCCCGCGGACGCCGCGCTCGCGGTGATGACCTTGCAGCGGCTCGAACTCGCCGGATCGGACGTCTTCCACGCGCTCCACACCATGCGCAGCGGCGACTCCGGCCGCAGCTGGAGCGAGCCGAAGGAGCATGCCTCCTTCGGACGCAGGCCTTTTTCCTGGAACGGGCGGGACGACTACGAGATCACCGTCTGCGACTTCTGGCCGAAATGGCACGCCGCCTCCGGCAAGCTCCTGGGCATCGGTCACACCGTGGTCTACGAGAGGAACGCCGTCGCCAAAGTCCGTCCTCGCAGCAGCGCCTACGCCGTCTACGATCCGGCGGAGAACGCGTGGTCCCCCTGGCAGGCGCTCGCCTTGCCCGACGAGCCGAAGTTCGAGAACGCCGGGGCAGGCTGCGTCCAGCGCGTCGACCTGGAGGACGGCACCGTGCTGCTGCCGGTCTACTTCAAGGCCCGCGAGGACACCGCCTACGCCTCGACGGTGCTTCGCTGCGCCTTCGACGGCGGGACCCTGCGCTACCTCGGGCATGGCGACGAGCTCGCCGTGCCGGCGAAGCGCGGTCTCTACGAGCCCTCGCTGGTCCGCTGGGGAGGGCGCTTCTTCCTGACCCTCCGCAACGACGACCACGGCTACGTCGCCGCGTCCGACGACGGCCAGCGCTTCACCGAGCCGACCGCGTGGCGCTTCGACGACGGGGAGGATCTCGGCAACTACAACACGCAGCAGCACTGGGTGGCGCACCGCGAGGCCCTCTTCCTCGTCTACACCCGGCGCGGGGCGGACAACGACCACGTCATGCGCCACCGCGCCCCCTTGTTCATCGCCCGGGTCGACACGGAGACGCTGAGGGTGGTGCGGGCCAGCGAGCAGGTGCTGGTGCCCGAGC
This sequence comes from uncultured Akkermansia sp., assembly GCA_964391125.1. Taxonomy (GTDB): domain Bacteria; phylum Verrucomicrobiota; class Verrucomicrobiia; order Verrucomicrobiales; family DEV007; genus Arctic95D-9. The sequence goes on along the minus strand of CAYMMC010000061.1, from coordinate 9,724 downwards.
ACGGGGCCAGGCTGGGGAACTTCGGCGTCACCGAGGTGGACGAGGGCGAAACCTGGGTCACGGCGGCGGAGTGGATGCAGGCGCCGGGGCCGAGCTACCACGACCCGGCCCCCCTCGTCGCCCGCGGCGCGGACAACCGCGTCTGGGTGGCGAAGCTGAAATGGACGACTCCCAACGACCCTCCCAGATGAAACTCCCTCTCTTCGCCGCCTTCGCCCTCCTCGGCTCCCTCTCCCTCGCGGAGGAGGAGCGCCCCAACATCGTTCTTCTCATGGGCCACGACCACGGCTGGGAGGAGACCGGCTACAACGGCCATCCCCATCTGAAGACGCCCGTGCTCGACGGGATGGCGGCGACGGCGCTGCGCTTCGACCGCTTCCACTCCGCCCATCCGAGCTGCTCGCCGACGCGGGCGAGCTTCCTCACCGGGCGCCATCCCAACCGCATGGGCGCCTTCGCTCCGGGCTGGTCCTTCCGTCCCGAGGAGACCACCATCGCCCATCTTCTCGCCGAGGCGGGCTATCGCTGCGGCCATTTCGGAAAATGGCACGTCGGCGCGGTGAAGCGGGAATCGCCCGTCGGCCCCCTGGCGATGGGCTTCCACGAATGTCTCGCCCACGACAACTTCTTCGAGCTGGACCCCTCCCTCTCGCGCGACGGCGGACCGCCCGAGGTCTTTCCCGGCGAAAGCTCCGCCGTTCTCGTCGGCGAGGCGATCCGCTTCATCGACCGCGCCAGGGAGGAGGGCCGCCCCTTCCTCGCCGTGGTCTGGTTCGGCTCCCCGCACGAACCCTACCAGGGGCTGGCCGAGGACCTCGCCCTCTACGACGACCTCCCCGGCAAATACCCCGACAAGGAAGTGAGGCTGACCTCGAACGAGACCGGACTGCCGACGACCCGCCCCCTCGGCGAGGTCCTGCGCGAGCGCTACGCCGAGATCACGGCGATGGACCGTGCCATCGGGACGCTGCGCCGCCATCTCGCCAAGACGGGGCTGCGGAAGGACACCCTCGTCTTCTACTGCGGCGACAACGGCACCTCCGCCGACGGTCTCCTCGACTCGCCCCATCGCGGGAGGAAGGGGGACTTCTACGAGGGCGGCACCCGCGTGCCGGGGCTGCTGGAATGGCCCGCCCGCTTCCCCAAGCCGGCGACGGCGCTCCTGCGCGCCTCGACCAGCGACCTGCTCCCCACCGTCGCGGCCCTCGCCGGGGCGTCCCTGCCCGACCGCCCTCTCGACGGCATCGACCTGATGCCCCTGCTGGAGGCGGGGACGGAGCAGCGGCCTTCGCCCCTCTTCTTCTGGGGCTACGACATCCGCGCCTTCCTCCAGCGGAAGCCCGAGCCCTATCTCGACCCCGAGCTGCAGAAGGGCACGACCCCGCTGGTGAAGCTCTCCAAGGGCCTCGCGACGCGGGATTTCCAGAACTACCGGCATCCCGGGATCGTCGAGGGCGACTACGGCGGGTCGCGCTCCATCATCGAGGGTCGCTACAAGCTGCTGGTCCAGGACGGCAAGGACGGCGCGTCGCGTCGCGAGCTGTTCGACCTCGAGTCCGATCCGGGCGAGACGCGGGATCTGGCGAAGGAGCATCCGGATGTCGTCGAGGACCTCGCCAAGCGCCTCCGCGACTGGCAGGGCGACGTCCTCCGCAGCCTCGAGGGCGGGGACTACGGCGGGTAGGGCGGATCAATCCGCTTCGGCGCGCTGATCGCGTTCGAGCAGCTCGCGCAGCGCGTCGGCGGGCGGCTTCCCCTCGAAGAGCACGGCGTGGACCTGGTCGATCAGGGGAGTGCGCACGCCGAGGCGGCGGGCGAGCTCGTAGGCGTTCTTCGCGTTCGGCACGCCTTCGGCCACTTGGCCCGTCGCCGCGACGGCTTCGTCGAGGGGCTTGCCGGCGCCCAGGAGCCGCCCGACGCGGTTGTTGCGGCTGTGGGCGCTGTAGCAGGTGACGATGAGGTCGCCCATGCCGCTGAGCCCGCGGAAGGTCTCCTCGCGCGCGCCCATGGCCACGCCGAGGCGCGTCATCTCGGCGAGCCCGCGGGTGACCATGGCGGCCTTCGAGTTGTCTCCGAGGCCGAGCCCGTCGATGGCGCCGGCGGCGATGGCGAAGACGTTCTTCACGACCCCCCCGAGCTCGATCCCGACCACGTCGGAGCTGGTGTAGGTGCGGAACCAGGGGAGGGCGAAAATGTCCTGCACCCGCGCGGCGACGGCGGGATCGGTCGATCCGACGGTGGCGAGGGTGGCGATGCGCCGGGCGACCTCCTCGGCGTGGCTCGGGCCGGAGAGGACGGCGACGGGCTGCTCGGGGAAGAACTCCTCGATCAGCTCGTGCATGAGCTTGCCGCTGCCGGGATCGATGCCCTTGGTGCAGTTGACGAGAGTGGCGGAGGCGGGCAGTCCGACCGCGGCGAGCTGGCCGAGCACGGAGCGCGCCACCTGCGAGGGCACCACGACGAGGATCAGGGGCGCGTCCTTCGCGTCCGCGATGTCGGTGGTGGCGCGGATGGCCGGGGGCAGATCGATGTCCGGCAGGTAGTGCGAATTGCGGTGCGACGCGTTGATCTCGTCGCGGATGGCGGGCTCGTTTCCGTAGAGGGTCACGTCGAGACCCCGGTCGGCGAGGGCGATGGAGAGGGCGGTGCCCCAGCTCCCCGCTCCGAGGACGGCGGCTTTTGATATCATGTCAGGGGGAAGTTGGCGGAGTTTCGGCGAGGGGCGCCGGGGCGGGTTTCCTGCCGATGCGGTTTTCCTCGCCGCGGCGAAGCCGCTGGATGTTGGCGCGGTGCTTCCAGATGGCGAGCGCCGAGACGAACAGAGCGAACCCGAGGATGGCGGGATTCCAGGATCCCGCGGCCAGCCCCTGGACGACGAGGGCGGCGGGGACGGCGACCGCCGCGGCGATCGAGGCGACGGAGACGTAGCGGCTCGCGAGGAGGACGGCGGTCCAGACCGCGGCGGCGGCGAGCAGGGCCCAGGGCATGAGCGGCAGGATCGCCCCCGCCGTCGTGGCGATGCCCTTGCCGCCCTTGAAGCCGAGCCAGAAGGTGTAGTTGTGGCCGAGGATCGCGGCGAGGGCGGTGGCGATGTGGACCGAGGAGCGTTCGCCGGTCGAGATGGCGAGCAGCACGGGGAGGAGGCCCTTCAGCAGATCGAGGACGAGCACGGAGATGCCGACGGGCTTTCCGAGGACGCGGAGCACGTTGGTGGCGCCGATGTTGCCGCTGCCGTGCTGGCGGATGTCGATGCCGCGCATCTTTCCGGCAAGGTAGCCGAAGGGCGTCGCCCCCACCAGGTAGGCGAGGGGGACGGGCCAGGCTTCGAGGAGCAGTTCGGCGGCGGACATGGGTCGGACGTTTGCCAATGGTGCAGGATGGCGGCGATTCTGTCCAGCGGCGCGTTTGCCGCAGCGCGTTTCACCGATCGCGGGAACGCCGCTCACCGCAGCGCGTCGCGCCAGCCCTTCCTCCGCAGCCACTCCAGGGTTTCGTCGGGCGTGGCGGTGTGGAACATCCGCACGCCGGCGTCGACGAGAGCCTCGCGCTGGGCTGGGTCGGCGTAGCTGTGGGTCTGGACGAGGATCCCGAGCGCGACGGCGGCGCGGATCGCCTCGGCCTTTCCGGCGGACAGGGCCTCGCCCTTCGCCAGGTTGACTTGGATCGTCCTCGGCGAAAAGCGCTCCGCGACGTCCCGGACCTGATCGGCGCTGTCCACCTTCACCATCAGCTCGACCCTCGGCGTCCCGGCGGCGAAGGCCTCCCCGATCCGGTCCGCCTCCTTGCGGCCGCAGCGTAGGAACACCTCCTCGGCCATGCCGATGCGGTGGAGCAGCCGGGCCAGCGCATCGATGTGCCCGGCGACTCCCGGCTTGAGGTCGGCCTTGAAGCGGATGCGCCCCCTCCCGGCGAGGAGCAGCTCCTCCAGCGTCGCGACGCTTTCGTCGGAGACGGCGCCGTCGCGGTAGCGCTTTCTCAGCGACTTCAGATCCGACAGGGTCAGGTCGGCGACCCGACCCCGTCCCGTCGTTTCGCGCTCGACGGTCTCGTCGTGGACGATCACGAAGGCGCCGTCCCTCGTCCGCTGGATGTCGGTCTCGTAGAGGTCGAAGCCCTTGCGGATGGCCACGGCGACGTTGGCCACCGAATTCTCGGGGGCGGCGTCGGCCCGGTCGTCGGCGTAGCCGCCGCGATGGGCGGCGACGAGGACGGTGTCGGCGGTCGCGGGACCGGCGGCGACGAGGAAAAGGACGGAGGCGAGAGCCGCTCTCATGGCTCGATCCTGACGATGCCCCGCCGGATCGCCTCGGCGGTGGCCTGGGCGCGGTCGTTGACGCCCAGCTTCTGCAGCACGTTGCTGATGTGGCGCTTCACCGTGTCCTCGGCGATGCCGAGCTTGGCGGCGATCTCCTTGTTGGCGCGTCCTTGCGCGACGAGGGCGAGGATCTCGCGCTCGCGCAGGGTGATGGCGGGTCCGAGGCGCAGCCCGTCGAGGCGCGCCGCGATCTCGGGGGAGAGGTGGCGCTCGCCCGAGGCGACCCGCCCGAGCGCGGCGATCAGCTCGTCGCGACCCGCCGTCTTCTGCAGATAGCCCATGGCGCCGCCGTCCAGCGCCGCCTGGATCTCGTCGTCTCGCGCGAAGGTGGAGAACACCAGCACGCGGGCGGCGGAGTCGAGCTCGAGGAGTCGCTCGGTCGTCTCGATGCCGTTCCACCCGGGCAGCTGCATGTCCATCAGGACGACGTCGGGAGCGCATTCGGCGAACCGCCCGACCGCCGCCTCGCCGCTCTCGGCCTCGGCCACGACCTCGATGGATTCCTCCAGTTCGAGCGAGGCCACCAGACCGCTGCGGACCACGAAATGGTCGTCGACGATCATCACCTTCATGGCGCGCCCTCCTCCGATTGTGGGTTTGGCAGGATCACGGCGACCTCGGCGCCCTCGCCGACGGCGCTTCGCCATGCGAGTTCCGCGCCGATCTTGCGGCAGCGCTCGCGCATCCCCATGCAGCCGAAGTGGCCCGAGCCCGTCCGTTGACCCGTCGCTTCCGCCCCCGTGTCGAAGCCGCGTCCATCGTCCTGGATCCTCATCGTCAGCCCATTCTGCCCCATCGCGAGAGAAAGCACAATGCGCTTCGCCCCGGCGTGCTTGATCGCGTTGGTCACGGCCTCCTGCGCGACCATGCGGAGATGGTGGACCGTGCGCGAGGGCAGGGCGGGCAGGCCTCCGGCGGGCAGCTCCAGCGAAAGCTCCGGCCCGGCGCCGGGCACCGCCTGCTCGGCCAACTCGACCAAAGCGCCTCCGAGGTCGGCGGCCTCGTCGGGGGCCTGCCTCAGGTCGGAGACGAGATTCCGCGTCTCCGTCTGGATGCGCGAGACGAGCTTGCGGGACTCTTCGAGGAAGCCGCGCAGGGTTTCGTCGCCCCCCCGGGCCGAGGCGGCGTCGAGCCTTAGAAACAGGCCGGCGAGCTGCTGTTCGAGCGTGTCGTGGAACTCGCGGGCGAGGCGCTGGCGCTCCTCCAGCACCGCCTCGTGCTCGATGCGGTGGCGCAGCGCCGCCGTTTGGTGCGCCACTTGGCGGCGCAGCAGGGCGATCCAGAGCCCGGCGAGCACCGTCGCGACGAGGAAGACGACGAGGGCGGCGGCGAGGCGGCGCGGGGTCCACCAGGAAGGGGTGCGCAGCACCGCGAGGTCCTCCTCCCCGCGCAAGCGCAGGACGACGCGCTCCGGCTCGGCGCGGTATTCGCCCGAGCGTCGCGCCGACTCGACCACGGCGATGCCGACCGCGCGAACCCGAGAACCCGCTTCCAGATCCGCGGGAAAGGCGGGCAGTTCCGCCCGGATCGCGTCGCCGCCGTCCCGCAGGGTCAGCACGCCGCCGTGATCGCTGCGATGGATGTCGGCGAGATCCGCCTCGAGGACGACGAGATCGCTGTCGTGCAGCCCTTTCGACAAGTCGGCGAGGGAGACGGGGAGGGGATCGGGCATTTCCCCCGCCCCTTGTCGAGAGACGAGCGAAGCGTCGACGAGCCATGCGCTGAAGCGGTCCATTTCGGGAAACCCCAGCAGCTCCACGACGTCGCCGGCGCGGGGGGGCGGCTCGGACTCGAGCAGGCGGACGCCGACGCCCGAGCCTTCGCTGCGGAGAAAGACCTCGCCGCCCTCGAAGCTGGCGAGGACGGCGCCGCCGAGGCGGACGCGGTGGCGCATGGCCCCGCCGACGGCGAAGTTGAGGATCTCCTCGGGCGAGACCTCGGGGACGTCCCCGGGCCGCCGGGGCGGGACGAGCGTTTCGAGGTCGTCCCAGCCGCTGCAGCGCAGGTAGGGCTCCACCAGCTGGCGGCGGTGGTTCAGCTCCCCTGCGGCGAGCCCGGCGACGCGCACCCGGGCGTCGACGAGCCCGGGGGCGAGCTCCGGAGTCGCTTCGACGCGCACCGCCACGACCCGCGAGCCCAGGTCGAGCCGGAGCAGCGAGGAAGTCTCTTCGTCCGGCGCGATCGTCCTGACAATGCCCTCCACGGAGACGCGCTGGTAGTGGTAGCGGCCCGAGAGCAAATCCTCGAAGCCCGCCGGAATGCCTTCGGGCAGACCGGGATGGCCGAGGATCTCGAATTCCGTCCGCTCGATGCCGGGTAGGTAAAGCCCGCGCTGGGAGACGCCGCGCACCCTGACCTCGTCGCCCGGGGCGGGGGAATCGCGGCCTTCGAGCCGAAAGAAGGCCCCGGCGGTCTCGTCCTGGAAGAACACCGTGCTCGGGGCGTCGACGAAGACCACGACGCCGTGCAGGTCCACCGGCACGCCCTCCTCGGCCTCTTCCGGCGGCAGCGAGCGCAGCTCCAGCGCGGTGCGGAGCTGTCCCCGAGCCTCTCCCGCGAGGAGCAGGAGGGCGCAGAGCGCGAGCGATCGGAATCCGGGAAGAAGGGGGCCGGGCATGGCTGGGGAGGGGAAGGGTGCCCCGCCCGGCGGCGCGAGGCAAGCCCGCAATGCCGACCCGGAAGGCCGTGAAGCTCCGTCGCCCCGATTCCGACGATTCCGGGTTGCCGGAAGGGCTTCTCTCGTCTCTCCTGCCCGGATGAAGGTCGCCATTCTCAACGCCAACCTCGCCCCCGGCGGGAAGCCCGCCCATCTCGCCGACACGCTCGCCTCGTTTTTCGCGGAGGCGGGCCACGAAGCGCTTCCGATCCCGCTCTTCGACCGAGCCTTGCCGCTGTGCGACGGCTACCATTGCTACCGCGACGAACGGACCATCGCCCTGACCGCCGAACTGGCCGAAGCCGAAGCTCTCGTCCTCGTGGCGCCGGTCTACAACTACGACCTCAACGCCGCCGCGAAGAATCTCGTCGAGCTGACCGGGGTCAGTTGGAAGGGAAAGGCCGTCGGACTCGTCTGCACCGCCGGCGGCGAGAAGAGCTACCTTTCCCCCCTCGGCTTCCTCAACAGCCTCGCCCTCGACCACCGCTGTCTCGTCTCGCCCCGCTACGTCTACGTGGAGCGGAGCGATTTTGCGGACGACGGCACCCTGCCCGCGGACGGCGACATCCTCGCCCGGCTCCGCTTCCTCGTCTCCGAGCTGCCCATCCTCGCCCGGGCCGCCGCGGAGATCGGCGGGTTGAGGGGTTGAGGGGTTGAGGGGTTGAGGGGTTGAGGGGTTGAGGGGTTGAGGGGTTCCCATCGGTCGGAGGCAGAGCGGACTTGCGGAACGGGGGGCTTTGTGGCGATAATCCCGGCATGAAGCCTTTTGCCGCCGCCGTCCTTTCCGCCCTGGCCACCGCGTCGATGCTGCCGGCGCAGGAGCCAACCCCCGACGGAGTCCAGCCGGGGATCAACGGATTTTGGGAGGTCGTCACCGCAGGCGGACGCTTCGTCGCCCGGCTCGACCAGATCGCCTCGGTGAGCGAGCAGGAATACCTCATCGACGGGGCGGTCCGCGTCTTCGAATGCACCGTCGACACCGCAGGCGGGCAGACGGCCCGCTTCTACCACCTCGAATCTATCGCCGAGGGACTGCCGTCCACCGCCGGGACGGCGGCGGTGGAGCGTCTCAAAAGCATCGCCAACCAGGCGGCGGGCCGGACCGGCGTGGGCGACCTCGACGCCGTCGTGACGAAGCACTACCCCGACACGACCCACGCCAAGACGAGCGAATACCGCGTGAAGAACCGGGCGACCGTCAGCCAGATCTACGACCACGTCCGCAAGGTGTGGGCGGAGGAGCGCGGCAAGGGCGGGGAGAACCTGCTCGTGATCCGCAACGGCTGAAACCCCGCCTTCCAACGATGAAATACCGCGAAATTCCCCATACCGACCTGCGCGTCAGCCTCGTCGGCCTCGGCACGATGACTTGGGGCGAGCAGAACACCGAGGCCGAGGGGCACGCGCAGATGGACTGCGCCCTGGAGCGGGGCGTCAACCTCTTCGACACCGCCGAGATGTATCCCGTGCCGCCGCGCCCGGAGACCTGCCACGAGACGGAGCGCATCGTCGGCGCCTGGTTCGCCGAGCGCGGCCTGCGCGACCGCGTCGTCCTCGCGACGAAGGCGGTGGGGCCGGGACCGCACGTCACCCATGTCCGGGAGGGCGTGCGCCACGACCGCGCCCACCTTTCGGCCGCGCTCGAGGGCAGCCTGCGCCGGCTTCGGACCGACCGCATCGACCTCTACCAGCTCCACTGGCCGGACCGCCCCGTCCCGATGTTCGGCAAGCGCGACTACCGTCCTCCGACGGACGGCGGCACCGTCCCCATCGAGGAGACCCTCTCCGTCCTCGCCGATTTCGTGGCCGAGGGCAAGGTGCGCTACATCGGCCTCTCCAACGAGACGCCTTGGGGAACGATGCGCTTCCTCGAGCTGGCCCGTAGCGGCGCCCTGCCCCGCGTCGTCACGATTCAAAACTCCTACAACCTGCTCAACCGCACCTTCGACGGCGGCCTTTCCGAGATCTGCCACGAGGAGGGGCTGCGGCTGCTCGCCTATTCGCCGCTCGCCTTCGGACGTCTCTCGGGGAAGTATCGCGGAGGGCAGCGGCCCGAGGGGGCACGGCTGACCCGGTTTTCCCGTTTCGCCCGCTACAGCGGCGAGGGCGCCGACGCCGCGATCGAGGAATACGCCCGCATCGCCGAGGAGGCCGGCCTCGACTTCGCGCAGATGAGCCTCGCCTGGATCAACCGCCAGCCCCATCTCGCCAGCAACCTGGTCGGCGCGACGACGATGGAGCAGCTTCGCTCGAACCTCGACAGCGCCGAGCTCGAACTTTCCGACGACGTGCTCGCGGCCATCGAGGCGGTGCATCGGCGCATGCCGAACCCCTGCGCCTAGCGTTGCTTCGTTGGATGGGAAGGATGGCCGCGAAAAGGCGCAAAGCCATGGGACGGACATGATGGAATCCCCCCGGAAAAGCGGAGACGCCGAACGCAGCGTTTTGGCTTGGTTGGTTTAGGCGGAGGGATTGGTTTTGGAAGCTTTTTGAGAACCGCTTCCGGGGTTTGGCAATCGAGGCTGCGGCGGCGGCGGGTAGGGCCGCGCGACCCACGCGGCCGATCGGGCGTCCCCGCGACCTTCGCTCCCCGAGCGGGCCGCCCGGGGCTAGCTTTGAGCATCGCAGCGGTGCGTGGGGGATGAAATGGGCGGGGAAGGCGTTCGGGGGCTCCCGAGGAACGAGGTCGCAGACCGCTTCGGGCGGCTCCAATCTTCAAGCCTCCGGTTCTGCCGGAGGTGTTTGATTCCGCG